>CAYQTY010000189.1:4824-6965 GCA_964420535.1 uncultured Leptolinea sp.
TGGACGCGGAGTATTACACCCTGTCTGCCATCCAGATAGTGGAAGGGAAGGGTATGACCCAGCCGATCCTGTGGAACTATCTGGATGACCCGGCTGGTCTGCCGCATCCGTCTCACACATACTGGATGCCGGCGCCATCTCTTACGGCTTTGCCGGGAATGCTGCTCACCGGAAAACCGGATTTCGCGTCCGGCCGTCTGGCCTTTATTTTGATCGCCGCGCTGGCTGCCCCGGCAGCGGGGTGGATGGGTTTCCGGTTCAGCCAGAACAGGTTGACAGGCTGGCTGGCTGCCACTCTCGCAGTTTTTTGCGGTTTCTACGCGCCTTACTCTTCAACGACTGACAGTTTTTTCCTTGTGATGCCTGCTGCCTGGTTGATATTCTTTGGAATAGACCGTGCACGAGAAAACGTTTTTTCAGGCCGATGGCGCGGCTGGTTTCTGGTCGGCCTGGCATGCGGATGGATGCATCTCAACCGGGCTGACGGTTTCCTGTGGTTGGTATTATCTGCCGGTGTCTGGTGCTTTTATTCCGGTGGATTTCGTAAATGGAAGGTCAATGATCTGGCAGGCTTGTTTCTACTAACCGGTGGTTACCTGATGGTAATGAGTTTCTGGTTTGTTCGAAATATAACCCTGTATGGAAGTATGTTTATTCCCAATACCACCAGAGCGTTATGGGTCACGAACTATAATGAGGTTTTTTCCTATCCACCGGATCTTTTGACGGCTTCCCGCTGGCTTTCCTCCGGATGGGGCGCCATATTGACAGACAGGTTGGGCGCGTTTGGCTACGACCTGGTGATCATGATCGCTGTGCAGGGATTGATCTTTCTTTTTCCGTTCTGGGCCTATGGAGCCTGGAACCGCCGGAGAGATCCTGTCGTTATAACCGGTATGGGAATGGAGCTGGTCATACTGCTCATCATGTCTTTTGTATTCCCGTATACCGGCAGGCAGGGCGGCTTTTTGCATTCAACTGCCGCACTTCAGCCCCTGGTCTGGGGATTGTCAGCTGCCGGGATAAAGGACGGACTGGCAATACTCTCTAAACGATCCGGCTGGAATGTCCACCGGACGATGAAGATGCATGTACCCGGAATTGCCCTGTTAAGCCTGATAGTGACTATTTTCGTCTACCATATGCTGGTAATCGGGGATAATCCATCCAAGCCGGCCTGGGAGGAAAGCGCCCGCCGGGCGAATGTATCGTCAGAATTGTTGACTGCCAACAACATTCCACAAACCGCGCGTGTAATGATCAACAACCCGGCCGGGTTCTGGCTGGCATCCCGCAGAGAGGCTGTTGTAATCCCGGATGGTCCACCGGAAACCAGTCTGGCGGTTGCGAAACAATACGGCGCCGAGTATATGATCCTTGAGAAACATCTGGTAACCGGTTTATTTCCCCTCTACCGTTCTCCCGAAGCCTTTCCCGGGTTTGAACTGATTGACAGGCACGAAGACCAATTGTTGTTCCGGCTGCACCCGGAGAAAGCCGGTGCAGAATGATCCGTGGGAGCACCCACTCTATTAATCGTAAACTATTGCTTATCGCCGTCAGCCTGGCTGTGGTTGGGGGATATCTCGGGTATTCTGCTTTTTCAGGGTACAGCGGATTCCCTCTTGACGACGCCTGGATCCATCAGGTGTATGCGCGAAACCTGATTCAACGCGGAGAATGGTCGTTCAACCCCGGGCAGCCTTCGGGCGGGTCAACCTCACCATTGTGGTCGATTTTGCTCGCCGCTGGTTATTTGTTAAAAATCAACCCGGTGATCTGGGCTGCTTTACTGGGGTCGATCTCATTGGCCGGTACAGCCATTCTGACGGAGAGCATTATCCGCCTTTTGAATACAGGGTATTTACCCAAGATTCCCTGGGCGGGTTTTTTTGTCGTTATGGAATGGCATCTCGTTTGGGCGGCTGTCTCTGGTATGGAAACCGCTTTTTATATCTTGAATCTCTTTCTCATACTCCGGCTCTCGATGGGTTCAACCCGGTTGGTGTGGCTTACCGGTTTGCTGACCGGTTTGGCCGTGTGGGTCCGCCCGGATGGTATTACCCTCCTGGGACCGATCCTTTTCATGTTGATCTTCCGGCCGGAAAACATAATCGACATTGGGCAAAAAATATAATTAC
>CAYQTY010000190.1:0-6963 GCA_964420535.1 uncultured Leptolinea sp.
AACCGTGGATCAAGACGTGATCCACGGTTTTCTATGTTATGAAGTTTTCAGGCCAGCAGGGGTAAAAGCAGGCTGGTTTCGATCTGAAGTTCGTTCATGATCTGGTCGCCATTATTCCAGAGATAAAAACCCGTGCCCAGGCAGGAGCACAAACAACACAACGCGATGACCACAACCAGCACAATGATCCAGGTTTTACTGGATTTTTTGGCTCCAGGCGGCATCGCTGGCGGCAGGTTGGGTGAATCCGGTTCGGTGTTGAATCCGGATACGGGGGGGACGGGGGGTGGAGCAGGAATTTCTCCCATGGCAATTCTCCTTAAAAAGATTTACATTCCATTCATGAATGGGGCACAAAAAATCGGCATGCTGATCAGACCGCCGAAAACGAGAACGGCCAGACAACCGCCCAGAAGTGTCAGACCGACATTCAAATATCCCAATACCAGGCCGGCAGTGGCGAATCCATCGCCGCCTTTTCTACCGCCGCTATTCCGGATCTCATTCTTGGCAATATGCCCGGTGATGATAGCCGCCAGACCGCCTAAACCGAATACACCCAGCCAGCCGAGAATTCCAGCGATCAAACTGAAAATAGCCCAGCCGTTGGTTTCAACGATTTGAGGGGGTTGCGGGTACGAAGAATTATTCACGATGACTCCATTACTTACGTATGAATGTATTGTACAAAATTATGCGGCGGTTTGCGAACGGTTATCAGAATGGTGACGCCAGCGGAAAATGATCCACGCGGTGACCAGGATGATAATGGCAGCAACGATCACAGGAATGATAATGGCCAGAACCGAGATTACGAAAGAGACAAAATCCTCCGCCATGGAAACAGGGACATTAGCCGCGCCTCCGGTGGTGGCAGTCACAGCCGGTCGCATCAGGCCTGATTTAGCGGCGTGCACCGTTCCGGAAATCAACAAACCCATGCCCATAGCCAGAACCGGGTGCACCTCGGTGACAATGTTGGCGCTGGCCGCGAATGCCACGGCGCCGGCGGCAGGACGCACAAAGGTCTGGATGACATCATTGACATGGTTAACCGCCGGGGCTTTATCGGCAAAGAATTCAATAATGCTCAAAAAAGCCAGGATGCCAATAATCCACCAGTCGGTTAAGACGTTCCAGGGTTCGCGAAGCTGGATCAGGTTGGTGAATTTCGCGAGAAGCGAAATGGTCAGCAATGGAATGTACGCGTTCAAACCTGCGCTGGCTGAAAGCCCAAAAGCTGAAAAAATATTAATAATTTCCATCGATCCTCCAATCTCTGTACTACTATACTATACGTAAAATCTCGTTAAAAGTTAAACCCATTCCACGTTCCGGTGAAAACCAACCGGAAAAGATCAATGGCCAGTATCTGAAAAACGGCCAGCCCGAACCCCAGCCCGAGGTACCCGGTCACCTCAAACCAGCGGGAGAAGGCATTTTCTTTTTTAAAGAGCATGATCCAGATGATGGTGTAGATCAAACCGAGGATAAAAAGGACTGTGCCTGATGAGATCAGCGCGAGTGGATAGAGGATCAATGGATTTTGGGTAAACATCAGGGTTGAAATGACGATCGCGCTGAGAAGCAAGAGAGCGAGATCGCGCCACCCGCCAATGGCAGGCGTGGTGTTCCAGTCAACCCACAGGCTCTGGTGAATAATTGGCATTAGCAGGGCTGCCATGCCAACCCCGACACCCGTGCCTGTTATAACCCTGAAAAAATTATTGGGTTCATAGACAGACGGGAAATTGGGAAAAAGATGCATGTATGAGTTGACACCGTCGATCCCGAAAAGCATCAACAGAAATCCGAGTGTAATCAGAATTTTTCTAGGCGGCAGCCCTCCTTTTCGGCCTTTAAAAAGTTGAAACATAAAACCGGTGAAAGCTCCCAGGTACATCCCCGAGCAGCGGGCACATAATGGTAGCTGCCTTTCGCCCAGGAAAAATGACCGTTCCGATATCCGGTGACAGACCGCGTATCCGACGGCATCTGCTTTTCCGAGCAGCCCTTCCGGTGTAAGGCTGAACCAGATGGCCAGAATAATGCTGAACAGAAAAACACCTGCCAGGGTGAAGCGATTACGGCGAAGAGAGAGAGGATGATCAGACATAATTGCATCATTATACTTATACGTTTTTTACTTGACATAGCAATTTATCTATGAAATACTAAATACAGCAATACTCCATCCCCCTGGTTCGCCATTCTAACGTGAGGAGGTGGTGCCTAACATGAATGATAGTATGAGTTCCAAACGATTCGCTGCGGCATCCCTCCTCGTTTTACGATAAAGGATACCGCAGCGGACGGGAGAGCCCCCGAGAGGGGGTTCTCTTCGTTAATGGGCATGTCGATCTTATCCATCCAATGGGATGGCTTGTCGACACTTGCGCTGTTCTACGCTTTGTAACGTTCATGTGACCCATGTTAACGATACCGCGCCCGAGTCTGCCTTCGACAGGCTCAGGCAGCGGAATGTGTCGGGAAGGGGAACGTTCAGATGCAGGTTGGTTCATGCCCCAACTTGCTCTATCGTAAAGCTCTTATCGGTTTTTCCCTCGCTCCGCCCGGACCTTGATCAATTCACCCACAATACTGATCCCCAGTTCTTCGGGTGTTTCAGCCAGAATGGATGTGCCGATGGGACAGTAAACCCTGCGTAATTCTTCATCCGAAAAGCCCCGTTCCATCAATTCTTTGTAGATCAATTCGCGTTTGGACTGGCTTCCGATCATGCCGACATACGCGGCGCCGCTGCGCAGCACCTGTGCCAGCACATCCTTGTCAAACAAATGCCCCCGCGTGACGATCACCAGGTAGGCATCTTCGTCAATCCCAAGATCAGGCAGTTTGGTGAAATCTTTAATTACCTTCGTTTCAACAGGGGCGGGAAACCGCTCCGCGTTGGCATAATCGGGGCGGTCATCCAGTACCACGGTGCGGAAACCAACCCCCTCGCTGAGAGGGGCGATCTTCTGAGACACATGTCCGGCTCCGAAAATGATCACTGTGCCGCCCACCCGCAGAGGCTCTACCAGAAAGCGTTGATCGTCATACACCTCAGAATGGAGGGTGACCTTTGCCGGCCCGTTGACCAGATGTTCCACCAGATCGGGATGGCAATGAATATCACCCAAGAGAGTTTTATCCTCCCGCACAAGGCACTGCTGGCAGGTCACTGAGGCTCCAGTCGAGGGTTTGTTGTCAATAATGGTGATCAGCCAGCCTTTTTCCCTCTTGCTGATCACATCCATCACGCCTTTGTAAATATTGCGTTGATTGACGTCACCCACGTTGACGTATTCGATCAAAATTTCACCACGACCGCCGCAGATCATATCGGAAGCGGCCGCGTCTTTACTGGTAAGGTCAAAGGTTTGGATAACAGTCCTCTTCCTGGCGATCGCGTCCCGTGCCAGATCCATCGCGGCGGCTTCCAGACGCCCTCCTCCCACTGTCCCGAAGATGGACCCGTCAAAGCGGACGATCATCTTCGCGCCGTCGCTGCGCGGGGCGGAGCCGGTTTTATCAAACAGGGTCGCGATGGCAAAATCTTCACCGCGATCGAACAGGTCAATGATTGTTTCATAGAATTTTTTCATGTGATCCTCGATGGGGAACGGTTGTCTTATCAGAAATACTCACAATAAGAATTATACATATGGTGGGAAAACGGATTTCCCCTTGTAGTAGAATCACGGGATGGATCTGGAACTACTGGGGTTTGACGATTGGTTCAGAAAGAAAGCTGTGGAGTTGAAAAACCAGGGTGGAAACCCCGCACGGGTGACGGCTGTCGACCGCGATAGTTATCTGATCCGCAACGGATCAGCTGAAATCAGGGCGGAATTGGCTGGAAACCTTTTATATAACATCGACTCCAGCGTTGACTTGCCCGGCGTGGGTGATTGGGTCAATGTGCAGTATTACGACGGTGATACCTTCGCCATCATCCATGAAGTTTTTCCCCGAAAGAGCCTGTTGAGGCGTAAAACCAGCGGCCGGTCGGTTGACTACCAGGTGATCGCCGCCAACGTTGATACCGCCTGTATCCTGCAATCCTGTGACGCGAACTTCAATATCCACCGGCTGGAGCGGTATCTGGTGATGGTTATTGATGGCCGGGTGCACCCGGTTCTGGTTTTTACAAAGAAAGATCTGGCTGGTAGTGAAGATCTTGCGCGTATAGAAGCTGATGTGCGTAAGGCTGGCATCGAATATCCAGTGCTCTTCATCAGCAGCCGTATGGATGATGGCGTGGACGCTCTGAAAACCATCATGGAACCGGGAAAGACTTTCTGCCTGTTGGGTTCTTCCGGCGTGGGGAAAACAACCCTGCTTAACCGGCTGATAGGGCATGATGCCTTTGAAACGCAGGAAGTGCGGGAATTTGACGGCAAAGGCCGGCATACCACCACCCGCCGTCAATTGACAGTTCTCGATTGGGGCGCGATGCTCATTGACACGCCGGGTATGCGCGAACTGGGCACGATCGGCATGGGAGAGGGTATTGACGGCAGCTTCGCGGAAGCCGCGGATCTGGCTAAAGAATGCCGGTTTGGCGATTGCACACACACTAGGGAAGACGGGTGCGCGCTTCTGTCCGCGTTGGAAGATGGACGGTTGAGCCGCGAACGTTATGAGAGCTACCTGAATCTGAAAGCCGAGTCCGATTTCCATGAGCTGTCATACGCCGAAAAGCGTAAAAAAGACAAAGACTTCGGCAAGTTTGTCAAATCGGTTAAAAAGCAGATGCGAAAATAGCATCCTTCCTTTGGGGTTTATTACCCGAGGAAGGCGCGCACGTCTGTTTCAAACTGCTTTCCCAATGCCGGATGCCCCATATCGGGGTACCGCTTTAGAACCGCTCCGTATATTCCCGCGGCTGTTTCCTTAAATAATTCCGGCGAATAAAACGGGTCGTTCTCACCCGCGGCGATCAGGGTGGGGGATTGAATATCGGCCAATTTGGTCTTGTAATTGAACAGGTCTTCCGCGTCCACCGTGACACACAGATCTGAGGCGTCACGCGGGTGGTCGAACAATCCGGCAGACCAGGAGATCCACGGGAATACCAGTTGCAGCAGGAAGCGCTGGGGTTGTTTGACGGGCAAAATGCAGTCCATCATGTTGGCGTACGCTCCAACCCAGTTCCGTTCACTCCCCTGGCGGGCAACCATTTTCTGCAATTTTCTGGCCGGTTCACTCAATTTATACGCGCTGGAATGGATCACCAGTTTTCGTACCAGATCAGGGTGACGAACAGCGAACGCCAGCGCGATGGATCCGCCAGTGGACTGGCCGATAATATCGATGGGAGCTTTAAATTCTTCTTTGATCAATTCGGCGTAATCATCCGCCATGGTTTCTATCGTGTACCCCGAGGGCATGCCCGGTTTGCGCAGGACTTCATACACCGTGTACCGGTCGGTAAGGAATTTATAGGTGCGGCTAAACCAGATGGGCTGGGGCTTGTTTTCGAACATCAGGCCTTGAAACACAATCAGGTCGCGCGGTCCGTCACCGATGCGGTTGAAGGGGTGCCCGGTGTTAAAATAGCCTGATCTTGGTCTGGTGGTTGTCATAAATCACCTCTTTAGAACTTGGTTAGTTGTACGGAAAACAGAAAATTCAGCATGATTATAGACGGATTTTTCATATCGGTTATGTTCTAAAGATTTTCCCCGAAGTTTTTAATTTGGAGTACCTGATTTCTCAAGAAACCCTTTCGTGGTTTGAGATGCTAAAATGTATTCATGATGGATAAAGAATTGGTCAAAAAAGCGATGAATCGGTTCAAGGTTCTGGAAGAATTGGATGTTGTCGACCGATTAGACGAAACTCTTGAAATTCGTTGGAAACGAATGAATTCTCTTCATCTATTGGGCAAGGAATTGGGTTTCGACAGTTGTAATGAAATTGAAAATCAATCAATCAGAGATCGCTGGCTGAAGCTAATAAAAGATAATGAAAATCAGGGTTCTTGATATTCTGTTGTTCTTCCAGTTTTGAATGATTTTCAAATACCAACTAACTTACTTCGCCGCTCCATAAATATGACATCGCGCCATCGGCCTTTATTTTCGCCAAATTGCATTTGACCGATCTTTTCCAGCCGGCCGACCTCACGGAATCCATGATTTGCATGCAGTCGAAGACTGACGAAGTTCTCAGGAAAGATAAGCGATTGGATGGTCCAAATCCCATGGGCTTCTGTCACCCGGATCAACTCTTTGAGTAGTGCTGAACCAACGCCCTTTCCCCGCGCGCTGGCAGCCACATACAGACTGTTTTCCACCACGCCCGAATAGACAGCCCGCTTTGAAAACGGGCTGACAGCCGCCCAGCCGACGATCTCCGTGCCATCGCGGGCAACCAGGCTGCACGTATTGATCTTTTTCTCCGCCCATTCTTCCCATGAGGTTGGTGGTTCATTCTCAAACGTGGAGTTACCGGTTTCAATACCTTCCCGGTATATCCGGGCAACATTCTGCCAATCGGTTTCTTCCATTATTGAAATGGTTATCGTCATTCTGCTCCGAAAATCCGGGTATTTTAGACAGGCAGCTTATCAACCGCACTATCTCACGATAAGGATATCCCCTCTATTCATGGAATAGAAGACCCGTTTGGGTCATTTTCCGGTCACGAGAGCAGACCGGATAACGTATCCGGCAAATGGTCTATTCCTCCAAATTCCCGCACGATGATCGAATGGATGCGCGGCTTGACCTTCGGGTCGACATAGGTGATCGTCCAGTTGCGTTGACCGCCGATGCTGCGGCAGTCATCTTCTATCAGCACATCCGGAATAAGCTGCTCCGCGACATGGTGGTACTCTTCGCTTTTACCCCGGTAATACAGTGCGCTGCCCGGGAGGTCGGCATCCCGGAGTATTTTCGCGATAGCTGCCACGTCAGCCGGTTTGCGGCGGGAGGTGAGGTAGGCGATGCGAGC
>CAYQTY010000191.1:0-4554 GCA_964420535.1 uncultured Leptolinea sp.
TACACGCAACGGCTGAAGTGCTCCGAGGTGAACGGCTGCAAGCCGTTGAAGAAGGAATCACGGAAAATGACCGCTCTGGGCAGAGAATCGTCAGGCATCACGGTAATCATTTGCCCGGCAGGGGGATTCTTCAGTCCGCGCGAGGGTTTGTCAAAGCGGGCGTGCAGCGCGGTGAAACTCTCGGTCACCTCTCCCTTCAGATGGATCAGCGCGGCCAGGTCACCCGACGTAATTTCCGTCACCTGGTCGAAATCAGTCAACGGGTGCGGTTTTAAAATGGGAAAACCGGGCTGCAGGTTCATCAGGATGGCGTCATAGGCTGCCCACGCCCCCACCGGATTCCAGTGCGTATCTGTCTTGAAATAAACAGATGTTTCTTTCGCGTTCTGTTGCATCACCGGACGCAGGTCAAGTACATTGACGTCCGTCCCGCGAAGCGATGTGACGATCTGGTCAGCCCAGTCCGGGTTATCGGCCCTTGCCAGCCCATCTGGCAGATACTGAGGGTAGATAGACTCTTTATTGGGCGCGATGATGAACAGAAAGGCGATTCCATCATCTGCCAGCTCATGCTGCATTTGCTCCAGAATTGAACGGATGATCGTTGTCTGGTCATCAGTCAGCGGCTTCACGCGCTGGTAGTAATCCAGGTTGCCTTCATTGGTGTAATACATCCAGCCGTCTTTACCCAGCAAAACCTGTGGAAAGACGGTTTCCCGAAGCACATTAAAACGGGTCCAGTATTCCAGTCTGATAAGGTTGTCCCGCAGGGTGAAGTTGTTATTAAAGCTGCTCCCGTAATTGCGGGGGAAATCTACGATGGAAGAGAAACTGACCTTACCAGTTCCCTGTATCAGCAGGTCTGCCGGGTTTGCCCAGCGGGTAAACAATCCGAATCCGCCAAGTAAAACCATTCCCGCGGTCAGTATCATGGCGGATGCTCTGGAAAAATCAGGTTTCTGCCGTTCTGCCATGCTAAAAGTTTCCGTAAATATAGGGTTGGAAGGTTGAGCCAGCCACAGCTATCAGACTGACAGCCAGCAGCACCAGGCTAACCGCTGTCTTAATGCGTTCATTGGTTGTCCATGGCAGGAGTTTTTGCAGCCAACCCGCCACCGGGAAGGAGAAGATCAGACCCAGCGCCAGCGTCAGCCACAGGCTGGCGGTTGGCGGGTACAACACGGAATAAGGCGTTGGCAAGGCATTTGAATTGATACCTGCCAGATTCTGCAGAAATCCGAAGGCAAACGCCGGGCTGTTGGAGCGGAAAAACACCCAGGCAACCATAAGTATCAGCAACGTCCACGCTCGCTGAAGTATGGCCGGTGTCTTTTTCAGCCATTTTCCGAAAACCGAGTTTTCCGCGCAAATTGCCAGTCCATGCAACAGCCCCCAGATCAGGTAGTTGACAGTCACCCCATGCCACAGGCCGGTAAGGAAAAAGACGATCAACGTGTTGGTATAAGTGTTGAGCCATCTGGATCCGGCGGCTCGTTTACGTTCCAACGGGAAGAATACGATCTCACGAAACCATCCGGAAAGGGTCATGTGCCATCTGCGCCAGAACTCCGCGATACTCTTCGCGGAATACGGGTAGTTGAAGTTCTCCGGAAGCTTCAGCCCGAAGACCATCCCGAGGCCGATAGCCATATCGGAATAGCCGGAAAAATCAAAATAGATCTGCAGGGTATAGCACAGCAGAACCAGCCACGCGTTGGGGGCGGAAAGATTGGGGAGAGCCTGATCAAATACACCGTGATCCACCATCAGGCTTAGCCGGTCGGCAATGATGGCTTTTTTTGCCAACCCGAGAATAAACCGGCGGACTCCCTCCCCGGCCAGAGCCAGGTCAAAGGTACGCGCGCCCAGTTCATCTGAAACCTGCCGGTAGCGGGTGATCGGGCCAGCCACCACTTTAGGGAAAGCCGTCATGAATTCAGTGAACCGCCACAGGTTGACTTCTGCGAAGGCGCGTCCCGCCGCGATATCCAGCAGGTATGCCACGGCGCTGAAACTATAGAATGAGATACCCACAGGAAGCGCGATGCTTTTCAATAGATACGGTTCCAGTTTATCGAACGAGGAAGATGGAATGGCATCCCGCAGGCTGGCTATCCAACCCGGTCCGTAAGCGACCAGGAATTTGAACCCGAGCATCAGCGCGATATTGAAGACCACACCGGCAGCCAGAACGTTCCCGGTGGGGGACTTAGCTTCACGCCTGGATTGAAGCTTCCTGCCCAACAGAAAATTAACCAGAGTAGAGATCAGAATGACCGGGAACATCAATGGCCCGGCCCACAGGCAGAACAACAGGCTGGCCGCGGTGAACACCCACGGGCGGCCTTTGACACCTGCCAGCAGGTAGGCGGCAAGCGTCAACGGTAGAAAGGCAAAGAGGAACAGCGGTGAAGTGAAATTCATCAGGCTGACGGCAGTGTGGGCATAGCCGGGCCTTCAATTCCCAGCTTTTCAGCCAGGGCAGCCCGTAATGCCGTTCGATCATCCCAGGGGTATTCCTCAGTCCCGAAACACATGGACTGCTCATGTCCTTTTCCGCAAGAAATAACCAGGTCACCCGGCTGTGCAAGCCCAACCGCTTTACGGATGGCTTCGCGCCGGTCAGGAACACGATGGAAACTCTGTCCTTCCGTCCCGCCTTTACCAGCCGCCGCAGTAGCCATTTCCGCGAGGATATCCGTCAATGATTCAGTGCGGGGGTCCTCGGCCGTGATGATAGAGACGTCCGCGAATTCCTGTGATACTTCAGCCATCAACCGGCGTTTTTCCCGGTCGCGTAGCCCCGCGGACCCAAAGACAGTAATCACTCGGCCGGGGGTCATCTGGCGGGCGGTTTCCAGAGCCCGTAATAAGGCATTGGGGGTATGGGCAAAATCCACAATGGCGGTGAAATCCTGCCCCATATTGATGCGTTCCATACGGCCCGGTACGGTTTTTAGGGATGCAATGCCTTCCGCCACAACCTCCGGGGGAAGTTTTAAACCGTCCACACAGGCGGCATAAGCAGCCAGACAATTGGATACATTATAGGTTCCCACAAGATTACATGTCACAGGTTGCCTTCCCTGTGCTGAGACTATCGTGAAATCCAGCCCGTTGGGAGTGTAGCGAATATCTTCAGCCCGGTAATCGGCGCCGGCATTCACTTCGTTTAGACTGTAGCTGCGCTGGTTGCGCCCGGATATGCCGTGAAGATAATCAAACGAGATATCGTCCATATTCAAAACGGCCAGGCGGGGATTCCCGTGCTGCTTTACCGTGGTATCGTCCAGCATGCGGAACAATAATCCTTTGGCATGACGGTACGCCTCGTACGAGCCGTGAAAATCGAGGTGCTCGTGTGTGATATTCGTCACCACGGCAATATCAAACTCGCATCCGGTTACGCGGTGCTGCGCCAGCCCGTGTGACGTGGACTCAAGTACCAGATGGGTCAGCCCGGCGGAATCCATACGGGAAAGGTAGCGCTGAATATCAGGGGCTTCCGGTGTGGTGACATGAAGACCGGTATCCAGCACTTCGTCGCCAATCACCGCGTTGACTGTGGAGATGATCCCTGCCCGTAAACCGGCGCGGAGCATAATCTGAAAGATGAAATTTGAGGTGGTGGTTTTGCCGTCGGTGCCGGTCACACCAATGACCGTCATATTGCGGGCCGGGTAACCGTAAAATGCAGCCGCGATATGTGCCAGTAATTCCCGCGAGTTGCCTGCCTGAATATAAGGTACCGGGAGATTCTCTTCCAACGGCTTCTCGCCGATGATCCCGGCAGCTCCGTTTTCGAGCGCCTGCCGTATGTACCGGTGACCATCAGCATTCTCGCCGGTGATGGCAAAGAACAGATTTCCAGGCTGCACATTGCGGGAATCCATGGAAAGCCCGGTGATCCGGGCTGGGTTCCATTCTCCCACCAGCCGGTAACGGCAGGGGACATCGGAGAGCAATTGTTGCAGGGATTGTTTCAAGAATCCGGTCATACGCGTTTAAGTTTATTCTACCTTTAAAATTGTACATCTTCAAAGCCGGAAGGAGTAAACAAAGAGCGGCCTTACGGCCGCTCTACATTGTTTAAAAAACAAATTCGGGATTAGTTCAGGCTCTGCCGCAGGTGCTGCAGCTGACCGGATACGGAGCCATCGAGAACACGGTCACCCACTTTAATGATCAGCCCGCCAAGAATGGAGGGGTCAACTTTGAAGCTGACAGCCGCGCTGCCGCCGAGGGCGCCCAGCACGTCTTTCTTCACGGTTTCCTGTTCGCTGCTGCTTAACGGAAGGGCGCTGGTAACTTCAGCGCCGGCGCCTTTCACCGCGCCAACCTTCTCAAGCAGGGTTACTTTACCGGATTTCACACCACTGAAGAATTCATCGAGCAGCGCGTGCTGGCGTTTTTCGTCCAACGATTCGCCAATGAGCTTCTGGGTGGAGGCAATAGCCAGCGCAGCCACCTGTCCACGGATCTCGCCGAGGATACGGTTGCGCTCCTGTTCCAATTCCGCGGAGGAAGCTTCACGGGCTTTAGCTGCGTCGGCTT
>CAYQTY010000191.1:4564-6896 GCA_964420535.1 uncultured Leptolinea sp.
GCGGATCTCACGGCCGGCGGCATCCGCCTGTTCAGACGCGGCACGGATCAATTCAGCTGCCTGGGCGCGGGCGTCAGCGAGTATTTTCTCCGCTTCTTTTTCCGCGTTCGCACGTGCTTCAGAAGCCACCTGGGCGTCTTCCAATCCCTGGGCGATCGTCTTGCGTCGTTTTTCCAGCATATCCAGCATCGGTTTGTACGCCCATTTCTTCAGGGTAACAAACACGATGACAAACATCAAAATCTGGACAATGATATATCCAAGGTTAAGTCCTAGTGCTTCCAAGGTTTTGCTCCTTTCCCGGTTCCGGATAGATTAGAGAACGAAGAGCATCAGGAACGCGATCACCAGACAATAAATGGCGATGGCTTCCGAGAAAGCAATACCGAGGATCATGTTGGTCATCAGGTTGCCGGTGGCATCAGGGTTGCGGGCCATGCCGCCCAACGCACCATGAACACTTAAACCAATGCCGATACCGCCGCCCAACGCGCCGATCATGGAAAGGCCTGCGCCGATAAACTTTGCCGCTTGAACGATACTACCTTCCATCTTGACTCCTTATCACAATACCCGCGAATGAATTTTTGGAATTATGCATGCTCTTCTTCATGCCCGCCGTGGCCTTGAGTGGCCATGGACATGAAGATCATGGTTAGCATACCGAAGACAGCGGCCTGGATCAGGCCAATGAACACTTCAAACAGCACGATGAATGCCGGCATGAATACCGGAAGCATTGAACTTACCAGGAATAACAAAACTGAACCAGCGAACACGTTTCCGAACAACCGGAAGGTAAACGAGAGGATCTTTGACAACTCAGAGATCGTCTCGAGCAAACCGACCAGAAAATCCATGGCGCCGAAGAATGGTTTGGTCCACAGAGTCTTTACATTGAAGAATTTACTGAAATATCCCATTCCTTGCGCGCGGTAACCCACAACCTGGGTCATGATCACAGAGATCAAGGCCAGGGCGGCCGTGAAGTTCAAATCCGTGGCGGCCGGGCGGACAAAGGGTACAAGTGCGTACCCGCCTTCGTGCGCCGTTTCGGCTCCGCCTTTCACAATTGACGCCAGCACCCCCGGAATGAGGGTGAGTATGGGAACCCCATGACCGGATTCTTCCAGCAGCCCGATGCTGTCAACACCCGGGATCATTTCCATCCAGTTGGCCACGAGGACTACAAGAACAATGGTCATGAAATAGGGGAAGATGGTGGCGGTCCACTTGCCGGCGTTTGACTCAGTCATGTTCCACAGGTATTCTGCCAGCATTTCAATCACACCGGTGATCCCTTTGGGAGCATTTACGCCGCTTTTCTCATAATCCTTCTTGATCTTGTACCCCAGCAGGAGCACAATGATATTTGCCAGGATTATGGCGACCATGGTGTTGGTTAGATAAAATGCCCCGATGACCGGCAGGGTGAAAAGCGGTTCATGTGTCAGGTTCTCAGGAGCCACCTGAATATGCGGCTGCACCGGCGGAAAATAATTCGCGCCAATTACACCCAGAATGATACAGGCTAACAAAATCCAGCGGTTGACGCCCCAGCGCCATTTACTCTTGGCTTCCAACGTCCTGTTCCTCCTGCGCTGCCGCCGGCGTCTTTATTTTTCGAATTGCGGCACGAGATACAAACACCATTGCTATCAGGGAAACCGGAATACTGGCAATCATCAATCCAAAGGTGAACCAATGGTTGGTGCCAAACCGGCTATCCAGGTAAAGTCCAATAAACAACGCCGCAAATATGATGACCAGTGTCAGACAACCGACCTGCGCGACCATTGCTACTAAGGCGAGGTTAAACACATCCTGTTTCTGGTTGGTTTCACCACGATTTGATCTGGTCATGTCGATCGATTATATCCCACGCAGAAATGAGCGTCAATAAATAAGAAGTGAAGATACTGCCGCGGCAGCCTGTGTGAACCAGGGTTCAATGACGATACCAAGCACCAGAATTCCTGCCAGGCACAGAAGAAAAGCTATTTTCCAGGGAGCCGTTTTGCCGCGGATCGGTTCAGGTTCTCTTGGTTTGTCCAGAAAGGCAATTTTTAGTACTTTCAGGTAGTAAAACAGGCTTAGTACAGAATTCAATACGGCAATGATCACCAACCATGACATCCCTGATTTCATCGCCGCGGAAAAAACCAGCAACTTGCCGATGAACCCGGCAAACGGCGGAACCCCGCCTAATGACAGCAGGCTGATCAACAGGGCAAATGCCAGTATGGGCGCCCGCGCCGTCAAACCGGCCAGTCCTGAGATATCCTCTGTTCCGGTATCACGGCTGACGATCCCGGCGATGGCAAATGCTACA
>CAYQTY010000192.1:0-2894 GCA_964420535.1 uncultured Leptolinea sp.
GGCATATTGGTTGTTGGTTTGTGCGATGTGACAGCCAGTGGGGTGCCTGGATATCCAGGGCCGGGGCTGGAATAATCGATTGTGGAGAAAGTTACATCTGTTGAATACTGGAACTGGTATGCATTTGCGCCGGTTACCGCCTTCCAGGTGAATATAGGCGTTCCAATAGGTGTTGCGGCATTCAGCGGTGAGATCAGCACTGATTCACCCGGAGCAACTGTATCCAGTGTAAAGGATCGCGTTGCTGACCAGGCACCCGGGCCTCCCGTTGCGTTGACAGCCCGAACACGATAGAAATACAAACCATCAGCCGGCACTGAAGAAGAAGGTATATATGTGTTGGTAGCGCTGCTGTCAACAATTTCGGGGCTGGCAAACGTTGATTGATTATCTATCTGGATCTCATAAGACACAGCACCGGTAACCGCATTCCAGACGAAATCAGGAGTAGCATTATTGGTGATAAAACCAATCGCTGGAACTGTCACAACGGGGGCGGGTGGCAAAGAAGCTTGTATGTTCACCCAGCGGGTTGCACTCCAGTTTCCCCAGTTTCCGTACGCATCACGAGCCCGTACCCGCCAGGTGTAGACCATTCCGGTGGAGAGGCTTGAGGGTTTGAAAGATGTGGTAGTGATCGGTGTGTCTGTTGAGGTTGAGAACACCGGGGGTTCAGTCATGAATCCATCGATGGAGTACTGGAACTGGTAGGCATTGGCTGTTGCCACTGCCGTCCAGGCAAACGTAGGAATTCCAATGAAGGTCGATTCCGCCGCAGGCAAATTCAACACAGGCGCAGCCGGTCCGGTTGTATCAATGATGAAATACCGAACCTCAGACCAGGGGCTTGCGGCAGAGGCATTATTCAAAGCGTGAACCCGCCAGTAATACTTGGTCGCGTCAGCCATACCGGATGCAGGAACATGGCTTAGTTCACCGGGAGATTTCAGCACCTTCTCAAAATCCGCTCCAATAAACGTGGGATCACTGGAAATCTGGATTTCATAACGAACGCCGTATTCAACCGCATTCCATGAAAGTGTTGGATTGGATGAATTAACAACAACCCCAGATAGTGGGGATGTCAATGAAGGCGCCTGTGGAACAGGAGAAGCGGTGGAAAATGACCGGGTTGAACTCCAGCTTCCCCAGTTACCAGCCGCATCACGTGAGCGGACATGCCAGTAATACGTGACACCCGCCGCGAGGGTGGCCGGTTTCAAGGAAGTCGAAGTAAGGGCTATTCCATCGGTTGTAGCTGGATTGGAATACATAACCGGAACAGAAAACGTATTGCTGTCATCAATTTCCAGCATATAACCAGTGGCATCAGATACCGCGGTCCACTCAAGGGTGGGGGTACCTTCAATGCTGGCTCCATTAATCGGTGATGATAATGAAGGACCAGTGGGTGCGGTGGTATCAATGATAAAAGAAGAACCATTACTCCAGGGGCTTTCAATGCCCAACGGATTTTTGGACATGACACGCCAGTAAAACAATCCTTCCGGTAAACCCGCATCGGTATATGTTGCGTCACTTACCAGTTGATCACGGCCTACAGTTGCAAAGTCAGCGGTATCCGAGATCTGAATCCGGTATTGTGACGCTCCATTAACAGCATTCCAGATAAACGTTGGTGTAGTGTCATTCAAGCTGGCACCCACCACCGGAGAAGTATGGATCGGGGCTGTAGGATTGGGTAACGGTTTAGTGTAAAGCATTTTGTTAGGCGAACCATTGCCCATGTTATTAAGCTTGCCTACAACTGCGTTACCCAATAGTGTATTCGTTATTGCAGAGGGGCTGGCACTCGGATTTGCCTGCAACAGTAAAGCAGCCGCGCCGGCTACATGCGGAGAGGCCATGGAAGTACCATTTATGGTGTTATATCCGCCGGTATACCACGAAGATGTTATTGCCGTTCCCGGAGCAAAAATATCCAGGCACGTACCATAATTTGAGAAAGAAGAAGGGGAATCTGTCAGATCTGTGGCACCAACCGTAATCGCTGCAGGTGCGCTGGCTGGCGAATATGTACAGGCATTTGACGTATCATTTCCGGCAGCCACCACAAAGGTAATACCGGAAGCGATGGCGCTGGCAACAGCCTGGTTTTCCGCGAGGCTGTATCCACCTCCAAGGCTCATATTAGCAACGGCGGGACTCAGATGATTAGCCCTTACCCAGTCGATACCAGCCAGTACCTGTGAATTCGTTCCAGAACCGCTACAATTTAAAACACGAACACCATGCAATGTGACATTTTTCGCCACACCGTACGTCGTTCCACCAATCGTTCCGGCGACATGCGTTCCGTGGCCGTTGCAGTCAGACATGGTGCTGTCAATCGCGTCATAATCCATAACAGCACGCCCGCCAAACTCCGCATGTGAAGCCAGGATACCGGTATCAATTACATATGCATGAACTCCGGTACCATTTAAATAGTATGTGTAATTTCCATCAATACCTGTTATCTGGTCAATGCGGTCCAAACCCCATGTCGCGTTACTTTGAATGGTATTGACTTCTATGTCATCATTGATTGAAACTACCTGATCCTGTTCAATATAGTCAATATCAGGGTTTTGGCGTAATTTCTTTAACGCCTCAGGTGACAGCACCGCCGAGAAACCTGTTAGCGCAGAAGAATATGTATGCTCAATGGTCCCACCCAGCGCTTCCACTGAAGCAATATCTGCACCCATCACAGAACCCGTATCCCCGTCTGCGGAAGATGCTCTTACAAAATTGCCTGATTTATAAACAACAATGTAATGATCGGGTATTGCTTGATTTTCTTGCACCTGGAACAGGGGAACAACCTCCGGCAATTCAGTTACGGCAGGTGTTGTTGTAATTGTCGGGGTAGGGGATGCCGATTCCAATAA
>CAYQTY010000192.1:2904-4672 GCA_964420535.1 uncultured Leptolinea sp.
TCGGAGTCTGCGTTGGTTCAAGGGTGAATTCAACGGTTGGTTCAAGAGTAGGCTCCAACGTAGGTTCTTCCGGAGTCGCCGTTGGCTCTTCAGGTACAGCTGTTGGTTCTTCAGGTACAGCGGTTGGTTCTTCAGGAACAGCTGTGGGCTCTTCAGGAACAGCCGTTGGCTCTTCAGGAATTGGCGTAGGTTCCACCACTTCTGTGGGTACAGGTGTAGGTTCCTCATCCTGCGCTCTGACCACCGCACCCGTATTAATTGCCGGTGAGGCAAAAAGGCTTAGAACCATGCTCATAATTAAAAGAGCGGAAGACAATTTTTCAACACTGCGTTTGATTTTCATAATGTCCCTCCTGAATTTATACTCATAGAAATTCCGGTTGATTTAATCATTTGTTCTCCGGCCAGTAGAATTCAAATCGCTTTTCGTTGTTAATTACAACGGAATATGTTCCATCTTGAGTCAACTCAAGTGGAACGATCAGATTAAATGGAGCAAGGCTTTGAATACACATCAAATCCTCGTCCCTTAATGAATAAACGGATAGATTTATTATTTGATCGGTGAACTTTAAATCGGGAATTTCGGCCCTTATCGTGTGACAGGGGGTAGGTAAACTTCCGGATATTGTTAAAGCGTTATTTTCGAAGTCAACGGTATCAATAAAAACCTTCCCCTGTTTCATTTTTGAATCATCAGGAGAAGGCTTCGCCTGGTCTATTGTTATGCTTTCGATTCCAGGTATTGATTCAGTAGTGGCTTTAACTTCGGGAGTGACCACAATAGCGAATGTATTTTGGAGAGTAGGTTCAAGGAGTGTCGGACTGGCTGTTAAGGTAGCTGGCATTGTGGTGATTTCGGGTAGAGATGTGGACTTAACATGCTCGTCCACCTGCGCTGTTTGTGTTTTTCCCCCGGCGCAAGATGCCATGATGAACATCAGTCCAATCCCAGCGATCTTTTTTAACATGCTTTTTTCTTCCGCAGCCGCTTTTATCGGGCTTCATTGATTCCCCCTGGCGGCGTGCAATTCCTATTATATTAATCCAAATTATACGAGATTCATTATGGAGTAACAAGTGGATTTGTTAATCAAAAACAGAAAATAACCGGAAACTGACAAATGGGTTTTATATTTATCGCAAATCCTATCTTCCGAATCCCCCCTCACTCCGGCGTTGACAACCTCGCCCAGTCCATAGAAAAATTCTGGAATGGTTCAGCGTGGTCCACGGCGTACACGCCCAACCGGCCTGATTTAAACAATGTGTTCGTCAACGTATACACCCGAATATTGTTAATGAAGAACGTCAGCGTGGTGCCGCGGGAAACAACTTTTAGCGCGTTCCACCCGTTGAAGTTGACGGGACCAGAGAGGTAGCCGGTGCCGGTGAGTGGTTTCGCCACCCCGTTAACCATCTGGTCGATCCTGAATTGGGCCAGGCCTACACCGGGGCCGGTCATCTTCTGCCCGATGTGGAAATAGTACCCTGTGAGGATGTCATTTTTTAAGGTAAGCGCTTCTGATCCGAACAAAATAAGTCCGTGGTCATTGCCAACAACACCGGTTGGCAGACCGGTATCATAGTTCATTCTCACGCGGGCTTCATACATAAATTCAGAAAAATATCCATCAATTACCGCGCTGGATGCTGTGTTGACCACGCCGGCCCCTGGCGTTGACATACTTCCGCCATCCACCGTCCACGCGCCGCCGGGGCGGGCAAGCCAGCCGGTTGAATCGGCGGTAAATTCGTAACCGGCCAA
>CAYQTY010000192.1:4682-6890 GCA_964420535.1 uncultured Leptolinea sp.
CGCACTCCAGTTGCCGGGCATGCCGTTCACATTAAGCGCGCGGACCCGCCAGTACAGGTCGCCCACCGGTAGATCGTCCGCGAATGACTGGGTCAACTGGTTGGCGGAAATGGTGACTTCATCTTTCAACACTGACGTAAATGTGGCAGATTTGGATACTTGAAGTTCATAATAAAACCCATATTGCGATGAAGCCCAGCCAAATACCGGCCGCTGGTTGGTGGTAAATGCCTTATCAGCCGGAGAAGAGAGCACCGGGATGCCCGGAAGTGACGCTTGAATGGTGATCCGCCGCGTGCTTGACCAGTCACCCCAGTTGCCGGCCGCGTCACGGGCACGTACGTGCCAGTAATAGGGCACAGCCGGCGCCATTGCCGGGGGTTTGACACTGGTCAGCGTGATGATCGCGAGGCCGGCGATTGATCCATCCGGTGACGTATAAACCGGGCTGTTGAAGTCAGCGTCATTATCATATTCAAACTGGTACGCCGCGGCGCCAACGGGCGCTTTCCATATAAACACGGGGTTTCCGGGCGGCAGCAGGGCATCTTCCGCGGGGGCAGTCAACATAGGCGCGTCCGGTGCGGCGGTATCCAGTGAGTAATACCAGACCGTGCTCCAGGCTCCGGGTTCATTTTTGGCATTGAGCGCCCTGATTCGCCAGTAGTATTTTCCCTGTTGCTCCAGAGGATTCGGCGGGGTATATGAGGTGACGTTTCCTGTGGGGACGGATGATGAAAACGTTGTTGTGGTGGAGAGTTGAATTTCGTACCCGGTCGCCCCGGAGACGGCGTTCCAGCGGAATTCCGGCGTGGAATCGTTGGTCAACTGGCCGTTGGCGGGTGATTTTTGCGCCGGTATACCCGGAATCAGGGGCAGCAGGCTCATGTTGTAAGCACCAGACCAGTCACCCTCATTACCGGCCGCGTCGATGGCGCGGACTCGCCAGTAATACCGGGTGAGGGGCGTCAGACCAGCTGGTTTGTAATATGTGACGGTCAATGGCGTGCCAGGAACAGATCCCCAGGGACTGGCGTAGTATACAGGGCTGGAGAAAACATCATCATCATCGATCTGGATCTGGTAATACTTCGCGCCGGGTACGATGCCCCAGGTAAATACCGGTAAGACGCGGCCGTTTGCGGAGCCATTGACCGGCGCTATAAGTGACGGAGCGGCCGGCGACTGGGTGTCTATGCTGAACGTCAACGAACCAGACCAGGCGCCGGCTTCATTCGCGGCGTTAACCATCCGCGCGCGCCAGGAAAAACGCCCGTCCGCTAATGCTTCCCCCGTGTACGGGATGGTATTGGAAGCCGATTGTAATGATATCTTTGATCCGGCAGGCAAAACCGGGGATAATTCCACTTCATAGCGGAGGATGGACGCTGTTTCCTTTACGGTGAATACCGGGTTGGCATTTTTACTGATGTAACCGTTTACTGGAGTTTGTAAAACCGTTACGGGAGGGATTGAAGGCTGCAGGGCGAACGTCCGCACAGCCGACCAATTGCCCCAGTTGCCCGCCACATCTGCCGCGCGCACCCGCCACTGGTATTCCGTTAATAAGGAAAGACCTTCGGGCTTCGTGTAGGCTGTTGTCAGAGGAACTCCCGGTACCAAGTCACCCGGGGTGGTGGAAAAGACATGCTCCGGGTCGGAAAAGTTGTTGTCATCCATCTGGAACTGGAAGTATTTCGCGCCAACAGGAATTGACCAGGTAAAAAATGGAACGGTGCGAATACCTTTCGCGTTATCCAGGGGTGCCGCGAGGTTTGGAGCAGCGGGCGCGGAAGTATCCACGATAAAGGATCGAGCCGCGCTGCCTGGGCCAGCTTCGTTATGCGCGTTGACTGCCTTCACACGCCAGTAATACAATCCGTCAGAGGGCAAATCTGGAAGGGTAAACGTTAATACATTCCCGACCTTTTGTGAGGTAGACGGCGAAAGGAACCGGACGTCATCATCGACCTCTATTATGTAATCCACCGCGTGTGGGGTGGCCGACCAGGTAAATGTCGGCGGGGTGCGCGTGTAGAAAGAAGCAGCCGGTGAAACCGGAAACGGCGCTGCGGGGACCAGTGGGAGAATTGTGAAGGTTTGTGTATCAGACCACATCCCCCAGTTTCCGGCAGCATCTCGCGACCGGACCCGCCAGAAATACGGAATCATGGTGGATAACGCGGGGGTTTTGTATGAAATGGTGGT
>CAYQTY010000193.1:0-3761 GCA_964420535.1 uncultured Leptolinea sp.
CTTTCATACTCCCGGGCTTTACCACCTAATGCCGGGATGACTACTAAAACTTTATTTCCCCTTGCCGCAAGGCCCTCAGCCAGATTTATGGTGAATATTGCTTGACCGTTTCTCGAAGGGAAATATGTACAGCCTGTAATAAGGATCCGCATTGGGCCATCCTGAATGTTTTTTTATTCTATTGAGCGCTTTTATTATTTGGCGTCAGTGGTTTCTTCAAAAGTACCACTTTCGCGCAAGGCGCGACGGATGAAATATACCATAGCTACCAGGAAGATGATGGACGCCCCAAGCAGAATGTATTCAATTCCTTTGGAGATGCTGGTCAACATCATGGTTCCATGATAACCGATGAGCATTAACGCGCCTGTCCACATCATTTCGCCAATTAGCAGAGTCGGCAGCCATTTTTTTAGAGGGACTCTTGCCATTCCAGCTGACAGCAACGAAGGGACCATAAAGCCAGCCGATAATTTGGCAAAGAATAAAATCTTTGGCGCGTGTTTATGCATTTCTTTCTGTAAATGATCCATTTGACGAGGCTTGATGCCTAACCATTTCTGGTAAGGCTGTAACCATTCAATTTTCCCGCCATAACCCAGGTAATACCAGATGAGGTCAGCAGAAACATTCCCAGTAGCCGCCGCCAAAAGCACATAACCGGTTTTTAAATACCCGGAAGCAGCAGCAGATGCACCCAGCAGGGTGACAATCGGTCCTTCAATTGCTACAAGCAAAGCAATGATCAGATAATTCCATGATCCGACCTGGGTTACCACGCCGACCTGGAGATTTTGCCAAAAAGTATGAATTACATCAACCATAACATTCATTTCTTCTCGCTACCGTCCTCATTGTTATATACGTAGTTTTCGGGCAATCGGAGCAAGCAGATAAATCAGGCACACGTTTATGCCTGATTTGAACAGGATTGTGTGCTCTGAATTAATCATAAACCGAAACCTGAGGAAATACAAGTAAGGTGCAAGAACTATGCTGATTAGAAAATGTTAATAAAATTGTCGGTTTACAGGATGAAACCTGTTTAGAAACCGGATTCTAACCGGTGAAAATTACAACCAACCCTGCATGCGGTAGACGATCATTCCGATATATTCTTTCATAACAGTAGTTGTCAGCCCGATAGCGCTGGAATTGGGGACAATATTCGTTAAGAAGGTTTCAATGTTTGGAGAAAACAATCGTTGCCACCCATCTTCCGTGATCGTAAAATCTGTCGGTGATGGCAAAACTTCAATACCCTGTTTTTCAAATAAGGCGACAGAGCGCGGCATGTGCATGGCGGATGTCACCAGGATGATCCTGGAAATACCTTTATCCTTTAGTAGTCTGGCAGAAAATTCCGCGTCTTCGTGGGTATTCTGAGACCTGTTCTGAAGGATCATGGCGGAATCGGGAACATTCAATTTCAGAAGTATCTGACGCATGTCTCCCGCGGGAGAATTATCCAGCGAATCCATCCACTCAACATTTCCTCCGCTCAATACAATTATTGGGGCTGCGCCCTGGTGATACATATCCGCCGCGTGTATCATACGGTCGCCGGCGCTATTCACCTCAACACCCTGGCGTGGAGAGAGATTTGATTCTGTGCCTCCGCCGAGAACCACAATGGCAGGGGCTGATAAAGGGGTGGGTGAAGGAAGGTATTTCCATTCAAGAGTTCGAGCCAGACTATAAGAAAGCCACCGGTTCCCTGAAAGAAACAAAATCATAAGAATGGCGAGCAAAATAGAACGGGTTTGTTTTTGCCTGCGTGAAAAAAACAAAGCCAGAAGGATTAAAAGAAATACCAATCCGGTAGGGTAGATAAACAGAGGAAGTAATTTAGATAAGAATACGAACATAACCGCATTGTAATCGATGTTTAGAACCCGCATGTTATAATCGCGAGTTCGTACAGGCAAATTCATGGATTCAAAAAATTACTCGGGAAAATGGTTGGTTTTAATATCGGTGTCATTTGGCGTGTTTCTCGCTACCATCGATAGCAGTATCGTCAACATTTCTCTGCCAACATTTGTAAAAGAACTTAATACCAGCCTCCCGGCTGTCCAGTGGGTTGTATTGTCTTACCTATTGACTATTACAGTCTTAATGCCCGGTATTGGCCGGCTGGCGGACATTCTGGGTAAGAAATCACTCTATATTCTGGGATTCTCCATTTTTCTGACCGGCTCACTCCTATGTGGAATTTCTTCACGGATAGAATGGTTGATCGCATTCAGGGTTATACAGGCTATTGGTGGCGCGTTTATTATGGCTCTTGGTCCCGCGATCCTGGCGCAGAGTTTTCCTCCGGAAGAGCGTGGAAGAGCTCTGGGATTCAATGGGCTGGCTGTGTCCTTAGGTATTATTTGCGGACCTACTCTGGGAGGCATAATACTTGCCAACCTGAGTTGGCACTGGATATTTTTCGTCAATTTGCCGGTGGGAGCCATCGCAATTCCCATCGCGCTACGTTCACTTCCGGCAAGTCAACGAAACCATGGAGAAAAGTTTGACTTTTCAGGCGCCTTACTGCTTTTCCTGACACTTTCGTCTCTGCTCTTTTCCATGACACTCGCCCAAAACTCCGGATTGGTTTCTTTAGAGACTCTCGGATTTTTGGGGTTGAGCATTATTTTTTCACTGATTTTTATACGCGTTGAGAAAAGGGTGGAACAACCGGTCATTGATCTTAAATTGTTCTCAAATCAGATATTGCGAATCAATCTTATTACCGGGTTTATGACATTTGTGGCCAGCGCTGGACTGGTGTTCCTAATACCTTTTTACCTTCAAAATGTGCTGGGTTACGATCCACAACTGGCAGGTATGCTCATGGCTGTTTTCCCTGTAATGTTGGGTATCACAGGCCCAATTTCCGGATGGCTTTCAGACCGGTTTGGTTTTCACCTGTTAACTGTTCTGGGTTTGGGCATTTTGTCCATCGGATACTTCGGACTGATTCGATTATCCGCCAGTACATCAGCCAGCGAGTTTGCTTTCATTTACCTTCCCATCGGAATAGGTATGGGACTCTTCGAGAGTCCAAACAATTCTTCCATCCTGAGTTCAGCCTCCGAAGGGCGGCTTGGTGTAGTTTCCAGTTTGTTGGCCATAACACGCACGCTGGGACAGACCTGCGGCACGGCGATTATCGGTTCCATCTGGGCAATACTTGTTATTAACCAATCTGGAATTGGCGGGTCCGGGTTAAGTAATGTCACCCTCGCGCCGTTAAACGATCAGGTTGAAAGCCTTCATACGGTTTGCGCTATTCTGGGATTTTTATTACTGGCTGGAACAATACTCAGTCTGTTTCTTTGGATCAAGGAATACCGGAGTTCCCAATCTCGGCTTACTTCTGATTAAGCAATAAAAAACCGGAGAGGTGATCCTCTCCGGTTGATGTAAAAAGTGAAAATGCTTTATCCGACTTTGGGCTCAATTAAGCCGTAAGCCCCGTCACGGCGACGGTAGAGGACATTGATCTGATAACTGTTGGCATTATAAAAGATAAAGAAATTTTCATGCCCCAGAAGAGCCATTTGTTCAATAGCTTCTGCCTCATCCATGGGGACAAGAGTAAATTCCTTTCGGCGGACGATCACCGGTTGTTCAGATCCTTCTTCCATTGGTTCAACAGGAACCACTTCAGAAGCCGATAATCCGTCACCGCGCCCGCGATCGCGTTTCCCTTTATACCGCTCAATCTGCCGCTGCATCTTATCTAGAGTAATATCCATAGCGGTAAA
>CAYQTY010000193.1:3771-6875 GCA_964420535.1 uncultured Leptolinea sp.
GGAGCGGGACTTGCTGATCTCGATTCGGCAAAGAAAATATCATCCGCGCGTTCTTCTGCACGGAGGATATACCCTTTACCCCGTACAGTTATTTGTGCGACATTGCGGTCACTCAGGCTGCGCGTGTTCTTCCAATGCGCGAGATCGATATGTACTTCATCAATGTCTGGAAGGAGCCTGTCGAACTTTGCGACTTTTTTATTGACATAGTCACTGATACGATCGGTTACCTCCATATTCTTTGCTGAAATCTCGACCTTGAAATCCATAGAAGCCTCCTTGACTGCATAATTAATGAACTACCCGGATCGAGTTGTATTTCCTTTCAAAGGAGCCCGCGCTACTGTCAACGCGTAGACCTTTTCGGCACCTGCCTCCTTCAGTGCCCTGGCGCATTCAGAAATGGTCGATCCTGTGGTAGATACATCATCTATTATTATGACAGATTTTAAGTCAACAACCATAGAGTTTGCATAAAAAGCGCCTGAAACATTTTCACGTCTTTCTACAAGGGAGAGGTCGATCTGGCTTTTGGTGTTAATAATTCTCTCAACGGCATGAGCAAAATAAGGTTTACAAATCTTAACGGCAAATGGACGGGCTATTTGTTCCGCCTGGTTATATCCCCTGGACTTCAAACGCTCTTTACTCAGTGGAATGGCTGTAACCAGGTCAACCTGCCAATTCTCGCGATTATAAATATCAACGAGAAAGCGTGATAAGACTTCCCCCTGACATAAATCATCTCTATATTTCAGCCTATGAAGGGCATTTCGCACCGGTCCGTCAAAGATCGCGTAAGCTCTGAGGGCATCAAAATCCGGGACCTGTGAGAGGCAATCAGTGCAAAGAGCATCAGTCTTCACCGGTTCTCCACAGATAGGGCATAGCGGACCGGTGATCGGCTGAATGTCCCCCATACATTTTTCGCAGAATCTTTCACCCGGCGTTCCGCAACCGGGGCAATCCGGAGGGAATACCCAATCAAGGGCATTCCACATCATGGTTGAAAGGTGATAAGAAAACTGCTGCCTTTTTGAGACAGCAGTCAAGTCTTGTTTCATAATTTTATTTGAACATCCCGCCCAGTGCGGAGTGCATGATCCTGAAGCCCGCGGGAGCCAGCAGTACGATCATCAACGAAGGGAAGATCAGCAAGGCCATAGGAATAAGCATCTTAATAGGCACTTTGTGGGCTTCCTCTTCAGCCAGTTGACGACGCCGGATGCGCATCTGGTCAGACTGGATGCGCAGGACTTTCGCGAGGCTAACACCGAGTTGTTCTGATTGGATAACGGCTGCCACGAAACTGGTCATTTCCGGGATGCCAATACGTTCTGCCATTGTGCGAAGAGCTTCACGGCGTAATTTGCCGAGCTGGACTTCCCGGATTGCCCGTGCGAAGGCCAGGCTTAATTCAGTCTCCCATTTTTCGGCTACTTTTGACATGGCCGCGTCAAAACCCAGACCGGCTTCCACGCAAATCGTTAGAAGATCCAGCGCGTCAGGCATGGCTTTGCGGATATTATGCTGCCGCCGGCCTATGGTCGACGTCAAAAGCATTTGAGGAATGAAAAAACCAAGAACTGACATGGTAAGAACGATCAGAATAATGACACCCAATGACCAACTTACCTTGGCTACAGTAAACAGCAGGAACATCATTCCGCCAAAGAAAACAAACGAAATGAACTGGAGAGCCATCATCATTGTCGGGTCAAGTTTGCCCGGGCTACCGGCTAATTCAAGCTTTCTGGCAGTATCCTGAAGAGCGTTTTGCGGAGTAAAACGAATGGCAATTTCACCCAACTTGCGGGCAATGGGATAGATGACGCGTTCAGAGAAGGGTAGGGATAACTCGAGTTTTTCGAGGTTTAGCACTTCCCCGGTGGTAGTCATTTCTTCAAGACGATCTTGAAGGATCCGGCTGTTCTGATACGAAGGGTTTCGCAAACCAATCACAACCAGCACAATGGCGATGATAACAACAAGCCCTACCAAAACAAGCACACCGATCATTATGGATGACATATAACACTTCCTTTATTTTCGGCTAGACTTCAATTTCGCCCAGTTTGTTCATCACAAAGTAACCAATAACGATCAATAAGCCACCAAGTCCGAGAGAAATATATCCGCAGGGAACATTTTCCGGTTTGAAAAATTCCATCATGTATTCACGGTTCAGCAGATAAAGAACCCCAATAACGATAATGGGCAGTAATGAGAGGAAACGGCCAGAGTACATAACCTGGGCAGTCAAGACGCGAATTTCGCCTTTAATTCTCACGCGTTCGCGGATTGTGTAACTGATGGTATCCAAAATTTCGGCCAGGTTACCACCAACTTCGCGTTGAACATTCATGGCGGTGATACACAGGTCAAGGTCATCGCTGGGGATTCGGCGAAGAAGATTATCCAACGCTTTTTCCATCGTGATACCTAATTGCATTTCTTGCACAACACGGCGGAATTCATCGCAGATCGGAGGCGGAAGTTCACGGCTCACAGCTTCCATAGCCTGAAGCGTTGAAAAACCGGCGCGCAGACCGTTGACCATCAAGTTCAGCATATCCGGAAGTTGTTCATCAAATTTCTGAAGCCGTTTTCCCTGTTGACTCTTGAGGTACATCCTCGGGAGGAAGGAACCGCCAATGGCGCCAATAATGCCCATCAGAATGTTCTGCCCCGCGAAGAACCACAAGACAAGGCCAACGCCGAATGCCGCGATAATGATCAAGGCAATAAATTCACCCGGTTTCAATTTTTTAGACAATTTATCGCCGCCCGAAGAGCCTTCAACGCGTTTATTGATCCAGTCAGTCAGCGGTGTGGCTGCCTGTTTTTTGAGTTCTTCTTCTGCAATTTCTGTATCAACGAAGCGACCCAGACGTTCATCAACAATATCCCGGTCACTACGCACGGAAACAATAATGCCAATTATCAGTAGCATCACCGCGACTGCTGCGCCTGCAATGAAGAAGACCATCAAACTCATGGCATCATCCTCGATTCCACTGTATCAACATAATTTGCATTGGTCAATCGTTATCTCCGTCCAATACCAAAGAGTGAAGTGGGAAGGACGATACCCGACGCGCGAA
>CAYQTY010000194.1:0-537 GCA_964420535.1 uncultured Leptolinea sp.
GCACAAACCGGAACTCCGCGATATGTTTGATCTCAACCTCAACCCCCGGCAGTTTGATCGCCTTCAATTTTTCACATAAAGGCGCCGCCTCTTTTGACGATATCCGGCCAGCACACCGGTCAACGATCATACCATTGGCGTCAAGCGTGCAAAAGTTGCCGCGCGCGGCAATGTCACCTTTATTGACAGGAACATCCACGCCAAAGGCCTCAAGAACACCCCGGCCTACATCCTCATTCATCGGATCTATACCAAACAAACTCAGGTGAGCCGGTCCCGAACCCGGTGTGATACCGGTGCTGATAGGGCGCATTTGACCAAGAATGCCTTCCGCGGCCAGTTTGTTCATATTCGGGGTTGAGGCGGTTTCCAACTCTGTCTTGCCGCCCGGCTCCATTGGCAGGCCTCCCAGACCATCCATAACCAGTAAAACAATTTTGCGATTTCCGGGTGCCAATAGAGGTTTCAGATCTTCAATTTGCATGCTGTTGCTCCTCACACAAGTAGACAGAAAAAAAACAGCGCAAGAAGTCTCTT
>CAYQTY010000194.1:547-2841 GCA_964420535.1 uncultured Leptolinea sp.
TTAATCGGTAGAGCCTTCAGAGCAATATTTTACCGCACTGCGACCGGGTTTTCGGCATTTTGTGCCCGATCAAAGATATGCATGTTGTCCATGTTGAAGATAACGTTCACCTTATCGCCAATGGCGAATTTGGTACGCGGGTCAACACGGGCAACATAGTTGTTGTTGCCGGAAACCAGGTACAGGATAATTTCGTTACCCATTAATTCGAGCACATCCACTTTGGCTTCAACGGAAGCCGCGGTGATGTTCTGTGGCTGGAATTCAGGGTTGTGAATATCTTCGGGGCGGATGCCGAATACAACAGATTTGCCGTCATAGGGCAGATACGTGGCCACTTTGGACTGCGGGATCTTCAAAGCCATGCCGTTGATGTCAACCACAGCGCCGCCATCCACCTTGCGGATTTTCGCGTCAAAGAAGTTCATGGCCGGTGAGCCGATGAAACCGGCGACGAACAGATTGGCCGGGAAGTCATACAGGTGCTTGGGGGTATCGAGCTGCTGCAGGATGCCTTTGTTCATCACGGCGATCCGGGTAGCCATGGTCATAGCTTCTGTCTGATCGTGGGTTACATAGATGAAGGTGGTTTCCAGGCTCTGGTGCAGCTTGCTGATCTGGGCGCGGGTTTGAACGCGCAATTTGGCATCCAGGTTGGAAAGCGGCTCGTCGAACAGGAAGACGGTTCGCGAACGATGGCGCGTCCGACAGCCACACGTTGGCGCTGGCCACCGGAGAGTTCGCGCGGGCGGCGCTTGAGCAGTTGTTCAATGCCCAGGATACCTGCGGCTTCATTTACGCGACGATTAATTTCTTCTTTCTTCACGCCGCGTAGTTTTAAACCGAACGCCATATTGTCAAACACGGTCATATGCGGATACAGGGCATACGACTGAAACACCATGGCAATATCACGATCCTTCGGAGGAGTGTCATTCACGCGGTTTTCGCCGATGAAAATATCTCCTTCGGTGACATCTTCCAGACCTGCCAGGCAGCGCAGCGCGGTTGTCTTACCGCAGCCTGACGGACCTACAAGGACGAGGAATTCCTTATCCTCAACGGTGATGTCAAGATTGTTTAATGCTGTAAAGTCACCAAATCTTTTGAACACTTTGCTAAAACGAACACCAGCCATGAAACACCCTCCTAACGGAAAGAATATAGTGACTTTATTATACGGGTTTTCACGCAACGCACAAATACATTTGTTACCTGATTGGCATGATATCCGTCTGGATTTGTAAGCGTTTACATGATTAGTGAGAAAAAAAGCCGGTGAAGCGCCTAATCCCGGCTAATCAGGCTCATATACTTCATGCTGATCAGCAACAGAATAAACTGAACCAGAGCTGGAATGATGGAAGAGAACTGGTTGAAGTAGAACATGAGCGGTGTTAGGATTGTCAGCGAGACGAGCAGGAGAAAGTAAATGCAATTCAACACACGGGGTATCCATTTTTTCCGGTTTAACGCCAAACCTGATGCGCAGATCAGCAACCATAAGCCGGTGCCCGCTTGAAGCCCGATCAATATTAAATACAGGTCCATGGATACAGTGCCGCGAATGAATTTCCCTGCAACCAGAGGTTTTAAAACTTCGATCAGGTGCAAAGAATCACTGATATTCGAAAATACCCGGAAGAATTCATACAATACCCATGCGCACCAGGCAGCCAACCCGCCCACGAGGATGGATTGTATGTGAACAGGGGAAATCCAACGGGCGATTTTGGTTCTCATACGTAAATACCAGGCTGGCGGACGTTCAGCCGCGATATACAGATCCTCATGCTCAAGAAAATCCTTCAGGTTTTCCGCGAGGCGCAGGAGATCAGGCCGGTCACTGGAGGCGATAACTTCATTCAGACGGTTCATGATCCGAGTTTTTTCATTGGGTTCCAGATCATTGTCCAGTACTTCGTGCATTTCTTCGAATGTCTGGTAGAGTAACGAGCGTGGATCGTGGATCACCGGCCGTCTGGTACGGATGTAGACGAGTACCACCAGCAGGAAGAACACATATATCACCGGGGCGGCAGGCGGGTAGAAGTAGTCATTGTTACTGGTGATGAACTTGCCGACTTCGTCAATAAACAGACCGATACCTATGCCTGTACCGGCGGCGGAAACACGGTATATCCACTGGTTTGAAAAGACCAGTGGCAAAATCGCGCTAACGAACAGGATCAATCCGCCCCAGAGTACATGGGCAAAGTGAAGTTCACCGCCTCCGATCTGGGGGTATCCCGTAAAATATAAAAATGTTCGGGTGGCCGAAACAGAAAACGCGA
>CAYQTY010000194.1:2851-6827 GCA_964420535.1 uncultured Leptolinea sp.
CTGATCATCAAGATCAGCAAGTAATGTTCTGCCTGTTCGCGGCGGATAATATGACGCGCGGATGGAAGCAGGGTTTTCATCCGGACGACCTTCCAGTTATAGGCTTCATCTTTTTTTCGTGATAATTGCGCGGAATATTGGGCGCGAGCTTGTCTTCTTGAAATCATACCAGTGTTGTCCGCTAAAAAATACCCCTGAAATCAGGGAGCTAATCGGGTAGAATAAATACGGTTGTTTCCTCCAATAACCGAAATTGGCTATTATCGGGATCCTTCTTTTAAACATACGAAACAAATCGGATAAACGTTGTAACTGCACTCTCCATCATACATCCTGCGGCCCGGCGGCGAACCGCGTGGATGTTCCATCAGCCGGCAAGGTTTGCTGATCAGGTAAGGAGAAATCAAAATGGTAAATCCAATGTATTCTCTGGGCGTTATGGTTCGCGAAGTCAAGCGTCCCACTTTTGATGAATCGCTGGAACGTATCCATGACATGGGGTTTGAGAGTGTTCAATTTAACCTCAATGTTTTAGGATACGCAACAGTTCCGGAGACTCTACCTCCCGGTAAAGCCGGTGAGATAGGAGCTACATTCTGGGCATACGGATTGAACCTGGCTGCCATTTCGGGAACATTTAATGCCGCCCATCCCGATGAGACGGTTCGTAAAGCCGGTATTAATGGCATAAAAGTATTAAGTGAAGCCGCCGAAGATATGGGGACCCGTATCATTACCCTGTCAACGGGCACGCGCGACCCGGATAACCTGTGGAAGACCCATCCGGATAATGATACCGAAATTGCCTGGACGGCTATGATAAATACGATTACACGGTTGATCAAGATCGCGGAAGCCAATTCTGTAATCCTCGCCTTTAAACCGGAAGCCTCGAATATTGTCAATTCGGTTGAAAAAGCCATCCGGTTGATAGAGCAGGTGGATTCTGAGAATCTGAAGGTTGTACTGGACCCCGTAAACCTGGTGACTCCTGATACTATAGATCAACAATTGGAGATATTCACCAACGCGTTTTCATTGTTGAGTGACCGTATTGCGCTTGTGCATATCAGTGACGTAGCCGGATGGAAGGAATTGACAGGCGAAGCGCAGCGGGTGCCGGCCGGAAAAGGAAGAATTGATTATCCGGGTTTTATTCGATTATTAAAAAAATCTGTTTATCAGGGCCCTTTGATCCTTCAGGGGTTGGACGAAATGGACATGAAACCCAGCCGTGATATGATTTCAGATCTGCTGATCAAAGGCTGATTTCCCAAATTTACCGGTTTGATCAATGCGATCATCAGGAATGCCTCGCGGATGGTCTCATTGTTTGTTAAAGCTTTTTTGCAGGAGATTCTTTTATGGAAAAAAAAACAACCTTATGGTGGAAGAGCGGAGTAGTCTATCAGATCTATCCACGCAGTTTTCAGGACAGTAATGCCGACGGGATTGGTGATCTTCAGGGTGTGATCAACCGCCTGGACTATCTGGCCAAAACCCTTGGCGTCGACGCCATCTGGCTTTCGCCGTTTTACCCGTCACCGCAGGCGGATTTTGGTTACGATGTTTCCGATTATTGTGACGTCAACCCGGAATTTGGTGACCTGGCCACGTTTGACCGGTTGGTCTCGGCAGCCCACGAGCGTGGACTGAAAGTCATCATTGATATAGTTCCCAACCACACTTCCGACCAACACCCGTGGTTCGTGGAATCACGCTCCAGTCGTGACTACCCCAAGCGTGACTGGTATACCTGGCGCGACGCGAAACCTGACGGCAAAGAGCCCAACAACTGGCTGGCCGTTTTTGGCGGCTCCGCCTGGGAATGGGATGAAAAAACGGGTCAGTATTACCTTCATTCCTTCTTGAAGGAACAACCTGATCTTAACTGGCGCAACCCTGATGTGCAAAATGCCATGTTTGATGTCTACCGCTTCTGGCTTGACCGTGGGGTAGACGGCTTCCGCATAGATGTGGCGCATTACATCATGAAAGATCCGGAACTCAAGGACAACCCGAAGAACACGGATAATTCGCAGGGTGAGTTGAAGCCGACAGGTGATTATGGCTCGATCGTCCACCTCTATGACAAGGGTCACCCGGATGTGCATAAGATCTACCATGAACTGCGCACCATCCTGGATTCATATTCTCCGCCGCGTTACTCTGTGGGTGAGATCCATCTGAAAGATTGGAAGGAATGGGCATCCTACTACGGTCACAACAATGATGAATTGCATATGCCATTTAACTTTGCCCTGCTGGTGGCCCCGTGGAAAGCCCAGGTATTCCGTAAGATCATTGAATCCATCGAAGCGGTGACCCCATCCTGGGGATGGCCCAACTATGTGCTGGGCAACCACGACGAACCCCGGCTTGCCGGGCGTTACGGCCTGGAAAAAGCCCGGCAGGCGGCGATGCTGCTGCTAACCCTGCGCGGCACACCCACCCTGTATAACGGTGATGAATTCGGCCAGACCAATGTGAATATCCCGTTGGAAGAGCAAAAGGATCCCTGGGGCAAACGCGTCCCCGGAACCGGGCGTGACCAGAACCGCACGCCCAACCAGTGGACGGCTGGACCTAATGCCGGTTTCACGGCGGAGGGCGTTACAACCTGGCTGCCGCTGGCGGATGACTATAAAACCGTCAACATGGAATCGGAATTGAAAGATCCTGCTTCCATGCTGAATCTGTACCGCAAACTTCTGGCGTTCCGGAAATTGTCAGCAGCTTTGCAATCCGGTTCTTATCAGCCTGTTGATCCCGTACCGCCGGAATGCCTTGTGTACCTGCGGGAATATGAAAAAGAGAAAATCATAGTCGCGCTCAATATGGGTGAGACAACCGCGCGCCTTGACCTGCACCGGTTTGGCGGACTGGAGATCATTGTCTCCACGGGCATGGACCGGTCGGGAAAAATAAACCCCTCACTCATTGATCTCTCTCCGGATGAGGGGTTGGTTCTACGGGTGATCTAACCGGTTCACTCCAGCCAGGCGGATTGATGCGGCGCCAGTTGAATAGTCTTCAATCCCGGGTTGATTGATGTGCCGGTGAGTAATTCTGTTTTAAATTTATACTGGTATTCGGCCGGCAATGTTACATAAGCCTTGTTGTCGCTCAGGTTGTGCAAGGCGATCATCCGGTTATTGCCATCCTCCCGCATGTAGCATAACGTTGCCGCGCTGGTGTTCGGTATGAATTGGACGGAACTGCCCGCGAGGTATGGGCGTTCCCTTCGTAATTTCACAATATGCTTCATGAAGTGCAGCATGGACTCTGGATCATTTACCTGGTCTTCCACGTTAACTTTGGCCGGTGAATACTCAGGGCTGTCAATCACCGGGGCGTACAACTTTGAACCTTCAGAGAAGCCGGCATTTTTCGCTTTGGCTGACCACTGCATGGGGGTGCGAACGCCGTTTCGGTCAAACAGGTCGATGTTATCCCCCATGCCGATCTCATCACCATAGTAGATAATGGGGGTGCCGGGCAGAGAGAACAAGATGGCGTTAGCCTGTTTCATCTTTTCCATGTCATTGTCCAGCAGCGGGGCGAAGCGGCGGCGGATACCCAGGTTGAGCTTCATTTTCGGGTCCGGCGCGTATTGCTGCCACATCCACTGGCGCTCTTCTTCGGTGACCATTTCCAGAGTGAGTTCGTCATGGTTTCGCAGGAAGGTGCACCACTGACAGCCATCCGGGATAGCCGGTGTATTCTCCAATGCCCAACGGATGGGTGACGGGTCACCCTTTTTCATAGACATGTAAATGCGCGGCATCAGCGGGGAGTGAAATGCCATGGAAAATTCATCGCCGTCACGGAAGTATTCACGCACGTCGTTGGGTCACTGATTGGCTTCCGCCAGCAGAATGCGGCCGGGGTATTCTTTATCCAGAATGGCACGGATCTTCTTCAAAAAAACGTGGGTTTCCGGCAGATTTTCGCAATTGGTCCCTTCCTGTTCGAA
>CAYQTY010000195.1:0-2264 GCA_964420535.1 uncultured Leptolinea sp.
AACGGGTCATCCTCAAGGGTGACGTCCCCAGCCCGCTCAATCCGCCGTCCGGCTGCCGGTTCCATCCGCGCTGCCCGCTGGCCATGGATATCTGCCGGCAGCAGGAACCCGCCTTTACAGAAACCGAACCCGATCACTGGGCAGCTTGCTGGAAAGTAAATCCGCAATAGCGCACTATTGTTTATAATAGGGTTATGAAAACACGGCGTATTCTCATTGTTGATGATGCCCCTGAATTCGCCAACATGGTGAAAGATTCGCTTTCCACCATGGAAATTCCTCTGCAGGTAACCATTTACCTATCAGCGGAGGAAGCCTGGCTGGAAGTTCTAAAAACACGCTTCGACCTGGTGATCACTGATCTTCGTCTGCCGGGAATATCCGGCACCGAATTGGTGCGGCGGATCCGCCAGCGTTTCCCCAAGATCAAGATCATCGCCGTATCCGGGCTGGCGGAAGCCGGCCTGAACGAGCGTACCCGCGCGGCCGGAGTTGACGCGTTCTACCGCAAACCGGTTGAAATACCTCTGCTGTTGACCAAGATTGATAACCTTCTTTCTGACCTGAACAATGAAGAAGAGCCGGTCGTCAACGAACGCCCGCAAAAGGCGGAACTCGTTTCCCGCCTGGTGACTGCTCCCCTCGGATTCACCCCGCCTCCTGCCTCCGCCGAAGCCAAAGAAGCGGCTGCCAAAGCCGCTACACCGCCGCCTCCCGCGCAAACAATACTACCTCCCGATCCGGCGAAAAACCAGAAACCGGCTTCGAAACATTCTCCGGAAGATCTCGCCACTATGCGCGATCTCGAACAGCGTCTGCTCAAATTGATGCGCGAAAGCGGAGCCCAATCGGTAGTTCTAACAACCCAGACCGGCCAGGTTTTATACGGCAGCGGCGTATCCCCTGATTTCCATTTCCCGCCGGAACTGGTCAGCGCCTGTTCCAGCCTGGTGAAGTCACTGAAAGAAGTAGCCCGAACCCCTGAAGAAACCACAACCCTGGGAGTACTGGTTCTGGCCGGCAACAACCGCGATAGTGTGGTGGTCAATGTAAGTAAATTCTTTGTCTGGTTATTATTTTCCACCGGAAGCCAACCTGCTGAGATCAGCAAAGCCACATCCGCGGTATATGCTTCGAAAGACAGCCTGCAGTTTATTCTAAATATGCTGGCATTGCTTCCGTTACCGGTACACCCGCATCCTCCAGTGGAAGGGGAGCAGGCAAAAATTGAGAGAATGGCATCAATGAATACGGATGAATTAAAAATAGCGGAAAAAATTGGTGAGAAACCCGTCGATAAAAAAGACGCCGATGCTTTCTGGGATCCCGAAGATCAGTCCAAACCGGAGATCTCCGGCGAGACCATAGATTTCGACAAAGCGGCTAGCATGGGACTCATCCCTTCAGAACATCCAAAGAAATAGCCGGATTAAGGGGTAATCCATTCCTCATCCAACTGACCTGCCCAAACATGTGATAAAATCCAGCCTACCGGGTAACCGGGCTGAATTGGGGCATAGTGCAATGGCAGCACACCAGACTTTGGATCTGTGGATCTTGGTTCGAATCCAGGTGCCCCAGCCTGGCTTTTCTTTTCAGAGCTTCGCGGTTACCGCGGGGCATTTTTTGTCTTAACAGGTGAACTATATGAGTAAATCTCCGGTAATTTCAGCGGTTATTCTCGCAGCCGGGCAGGGAACACGGATGCGTTCCAGCCTGCCGAAAGTCCTGCATCCCCTTTCCGGCCGTCCGCTGATCCGGTATTCTTTGGATGCCGTGAACGGTTTGACGGTCAATCCGCCGGTGGTTGTCATCGGGCATGGTGCAGACGCTGTCCGAAAGTCGGTGGGGGATGATGCCCGTTTTGTTGTGCAGCAGCCCCAGCTTGGCACTGCCCACGCCGTTATGACGGCAGAACAGCTTTTGAAAGACGAAGCGGATTTTCTGGTGGTGACCACGGCCGATATGCCTTTGATCCGCCCGGAAACATTAAAAGCCCTGGTGGATATGCAGCTTTCCAACAGCGGCCCCATCACCATGCTGACCGGTTTCGCAGACGACCCGCGGGGTTTCGGCCGTATCGTTCGCGCCGAAGATAATTCCGTGCAGGCGATCGTGGAAGAAGCCGCCTGCACTCCGGCGCAACTGCGTATTCATGAACTCAACCTGAGTATTTATTGTTTTGACGCGAAATGGTTGTGGGGCGCCCTGAAACGCATCAAAGTCTCCGCGAAAGGTGAGTATTACCTTACGGATGTCGTTGC
>CAYQTY010000195.1:2274-6768 GCA_964420535.1 uncultured Leptolinea sp.
CTGACGGTCAACGCGATCAGCCTGGAAGATTTCAATGAAGCGATTGGGATTAACACCCGCGTTCATCTGGCTGAAGCAGAAGCCATCTTGCGTGAACGCGTTAACCGGCAGTGGATGGAGGCTGGCGTCACCCTGCAGGACCCGGCGGCAACATATATCGCCCCCACTGTGCGTATTGGCCGTGATACCACCATCGGGCCAAACACCCACCTGCGCGGTGACACCATTATCGGCGAAGGGACAGTCATCGGCCCCAACTGCATCATTGAAGATTCTGCCATCGGTAATCACTGCACCATTCTGGCTGCTGTGATCGAGAGCGCCATTGTGGAAGACGGTGTCTCCATGGGGCCGTTTGCCCATTTGCGTAAGGGCGCCCATCTGATGGCGGGTGTTCATATGGGCAACTTTGGCGAGGTCAAAGATTCCACCCTGCATCCTGGCGTGAAGATGGGGCATTTCTCATACATCGGCAATGCCGATATCGGAGAAAATACAAACATCGGCGCCGGCACGATTACCTGTAATTTTGACGGTATTCACAAGAATCCAACCGTTATCGGCGCCAATGTGTTCATCGGTTCCGATACTATGCTGGTGGCGCCGTTGAATATTGGTGAAAACGCCCGCACCGGAGCGGGTTCGGTGGTCACACACGATATCCCGGCAGGCGAAGTGGTAGTCGGCGTTCCGGCACGGCCGCATAAAAAAGTAGAGAAAAGTGATTGAAACATTCAGTATTGGCATAGCTTTGATTGTTCTGGCTGACTTTTTAGTCAGCGCGGCGCTGGCCGCCGAATCTTCGGCCAGTGTGTATTCGGCAGGGCTTCCCCAGGACCACGCGGAAGCCGTCATCAGTCTGCGTAAAGGGGCTGATGAAACAGTATTTACCCTGCATGTACTGCGCAGTTTCCTGCATTTTTTGTTGGCGGCTGTGCTTGGCGGTTTCCTGATCATGTTGACTGTTCCGGTCTGGTGGGCGGTTGTGCTGACCGCGCTGGTTGCCGGGAGCCTTGTTGTGCTTATGGAAGCCGGAACAACAGCGGTTGTGGCGAAACGGCCGTATGCCTGGCTGGCACGCCTGCAATTCATCAGCCGGCTGTCCGTTTTCCTCTTCCGTCCACTGGGGGCTTATAACCATATTTCAAAAATCGATGATTCAGGTGAGGAACCGGGGCAGACCCCGGTGACAGCGGAAGAACTGCAAAACTGGGCAGCGGCAGCCAATGAGACCGGCGGCCTTGAGCCGGAAGAACGCCGTATGATCCAGTCGATCTTTGAATTTGGTGATATTCTCTGCCGCGAGGTGATGGTCCCGCGGCTGGATGTCAAATCGTTGGATATTGATACCACTGTGGGCGAAGCCATCGCCGAATTCATCCACACCGGACATTCCCGCATACCGGTGTATGAAAACGATCTCGATAATGTTATTGGTATTCTGTACGCCAAAGACCTGTTGCCGCATGGCGACCACACAGCCCCCATCCGCTCGTTGAAAGGTTTGCTTCGCGACGCGTTCTTCGTGCCTGAAACGAAAAAGGTGGATGAACTTCTCCGTGAAATGCAGGAACGCGGCGTTCATATTGCCATGATCGTGGATGAATACGGCGGATTGGCTGGACTGGTCACCCTCGAGGATATCCTGGAAGAAATAATTGGCGAGATCCGTGACGAATACGATCCGGCCGAAGAACAACCCTACCAGAAGCTGAGCGGTGATTATTATCTGGTTCAGGGCTGGATGGGTATCAATGAATTCAATTCCGTGTTTGAAACCTCTCTGACAGCCGATCTGGGAGAAACTATCGGCGGGCAGGTGACCGCCCTGTTGGGGCGTATTCCGGTCGGTGGCGAAGAACTGGAATTGGAAGAGTGGCATGTTCAGGTTGAACAGGTAAGCGGACGGAGGATCCGAAAGCTGCACATTCATCGGCAGGAAGAAAACATGGATACGGAGGTTAGTTAATGGCACTTGATCAGGCGGCGAAACTGGAGTTGGTGAAACGGGCGGCCGAAGTGCGTCAATTCGCATACGCGCCCTATTCCAAATATCAGGTGGGGGCTGCCCTGCTTACCACTACAGGGAAAATCTATACCGGTGTGAATGTTGAAAATATTGACTTTACCGATGGCAACTGCGCCGAACGGACGGCCGTTTTCAAAGCCGTGTCTGAAGGTGATCGCTCATTTACCGCGGTTGCGGTTGTCACCAGCAATGGCGGAACGCCCTGCGGCTCCTGTCGTCAGGTGCTGGCTGAATTTTGTGAAGACATAGCTGTGATCCTGGGAACACCGGAAGGCACGATCCTGCGCGAAACCACCCTGTCTGCCCTGCTGCCCGAAGCGTTTCACCCGGGCCAGTATCAACTTCCGTAAGTATTCGTGGCCGCGCCGGAACGCTCATTAAAAACAGAGGCTATCGTCCTCCGTCACAGTGACATGGGAGAGGCAGACCGGCTGTTAACATTGTTCAGCCGCGATTCCGGAATTATCCGTGCGGTGGCAAAAGGGACGCGGCGTATCCATTCCAAAAAAGCCGGTCACCTGGAACCTTTCACCCGGGTCAGCCTGATGCTGGCTCGCACCCATGAGTTGTGGCTCGTCACCCAGGCGGTGGCATTGGACTTGTTTCTGCCGCTGCGTGATGACCTTGTGCTTACCGCAGAGGCGGCATACGTTCTGGAGTTGGTAGACCGTTTCTCGTACGAAGAAGGGGAGAACCGCAATCTTTACAACCTGCTGGTGGAAACACTGGAGAGGCTCTCGCGCGGTGACCCGGTTTTCACGGCTGTGCATTATTTTGAGTTGCATATGCTGGATTTCGTGGGTTTCAGGCCCCAACTATTCAATTGTGTACATTGCCATGAAGAGATAAAACCGCAAGACCAGTACTTTTCCGCGGCGCAGGGCGGGGCTGTCTGCCCGAAATGCGGCGGGCTGGTGGCAGACGCCAGGCCGATCACCATGGATGCGTTGAAATACCTGCGAAATTTTCAACGCACCTCTTATGCGCGGCTGATACAGGCTGTCCCATCCACACAGGTGGAGCGGGAGGTGGAAGCCATTCTGCAATATTACAACGCATTTCTTCTGGAACGCCGGTTGAATACCCCCCGGTTCCTTGATGAGGTAAGAAAAAACCGGGCGGCTGGTTGAGCCGCCCGGTTTTTATTTATTTCACATCGGTTTCTTCGTACCTGAGGTTAAGGGTCAGGTTATCTTCGGCGATCACCGTGCCCTGAACGACCAGTTCTTTTTCTTCATTCGGGCGGCGGAAAGCCATGCTGAACACGTTGTCGGTGATGGTGGTCAGAAGTTCGTATTCTTCCAGCCCTTTGGCTTTAGCATCCTTACGATAGAACTCAATTACCTCATCCATTTTCATAGCGGTGGAGGCGATCACCATTTCCGGTGAAGAGGTGACGATCTTGGCATCGTCGGGGAGAGGGAAGGCGGATTCAGCTTTGGCAGGTTCCGCGGGGGCCGGAACATCGGTTGGTTTGGCTGGTTCGGCAGTGGGTTCGGCTTTCGCCGGTTCTGCCGGAGCTTCCGCTTTGGCAGGCTCAGCCGCGGCTTCTTTTGTGGCTTCCGCCGCGGGAGCGCACGCCGGAACCAACAGGGCAAATAAACACAGTACAGCAAGGACGATCAATAACTTCTTATTCATTACTTGTTCCCCTTTCAGGAGCGGTTTGGGTTTCAATGCACGATTATGACAAACATCTCAATTTTCCACAACTACGCGAATCTTAAAAAGCCGTATTATTTCAAGAAATAATCAGTATTTTGACGGGCGATTCGAGCGGTATAATTCTCAGCCAATAACGTTCGTGTCTGGAGTCCGTATGTCAAAACCTCTCGATTTCCAATCGATTATGCTCACCCTGGAAAAATTCTGGGCTGAGAAAGGCTGCTTGGTCTGGCAGCCATATTACACCCAGGTGGGCGCCGGTACCATGAATCCGGCCACATACCTGCGTGTGCTTGGTCCTGAGCCATGGAATGTAGCCTATGTGGAACCGTCTGTCCGCCCCGATGACGGCCGCTATGGTGAAAATCCCAACCGCTTGCAGCAGCACTACCAGTTCCAGGTAATCCTCAAACCCGATCCCGGAAATCCGCAGGAGCTATACCTTGACTCCCTGCGCGCCCTGGGTATTGACCCGGCCGAGCATGATATCCGCTTTGTGGAAGATAACTGGGAATCCCCCGCGCTCGGCGCCTGGGGCCTGGGCTGGGAAGTCTGGCTGGATGGCCAGGAGATCACCCAGTTCACCTACTTCCAGCAGGCGGGCGGCATTGTGCTGGACCCGAACGCCGTGGAGATAACCTATGGTCTCGAACGCATCGCCATCGCCCTGCAAAAGGTGCGCAGTTTCCGCGAGATCCAGTGGAGCGCAGACCGCAAGTACGGCGAAGTTAACCTGCAGGCGGAACGCGAACATAGCAAGTACTATTTCGAAATCGCTGACGTGGAACGCCTGCGCCAGA
>CAYQTY010000196.1:0-6730 GCA_964420535.1 uncultured Leptolinea sp.
AGATGCTGCTGGATATCGACAAGAACACCGTCGATTTCACCGATAACTTTGACGGAACGCTGAAGGAACCGATGGTTCTTCCGGCCCGGCTGCCCAACCTGTTGCTGAACGGATCATCTGGTATTGCCGTGGGTATGGCAACCAACATTCCTCCTCACAACTTGAAGGAACTGGTCAAAGCCATCAACCACATGATCGAGCATTACGATACCATCGATCAGATCACATCAGAATCGTTGATGTATTACCTTCCCGGGCCTGATTTTCCGACCGGCGGTGTTATTGTAGGCAACGAAGGGATTCGCCAGGCATATTCCACAGGCCGCGGCCGTCTGGTTGTGCGCGGTCTCGCCCACATCGAAGAGATCAAAGGCGGGCGCTATTCCATCGTCATCACCGAGATCCCCTACCAGGTAAATAAAACAGGCCTGATTGAACGCATTGCGGAACTGGTGCGCGAAGGCCGTCTGGATAATATTACTGACTTGCGCGATGAATCCGACCGGCGCGGTATGAGTATCGTCATCGAACTCAAACGCGGCGCGGAACCCCGCAAAGTATTAAATCAATTATTCAAATACACCCCGCTTCAATCCACCTTCGGCGTCATTATTCTGGCGCTGGTAGATGGTGAGCCGCGGACGCTTTCTCTGAAACGCTGCCTCCAAATTTTCATTGAGCATCGCAAGAATGTGATCACCCGGCGCGCTCAGTTTGATCTGGATAAAGCCCGCGCCCGCATGCACATCCTTGAAGGATTGCTGATCGCCCTGGCAAATCTTGACGAGGTCATCGCCACCATCCGCAAGTCACCGGATGCTGACACGGCCAAAACCCGCTTGATGACCAAATTCAAGTTGAGTGAGTTACAGGCTCAGGCAATTCTGGATATGCAATTGCGCCGTCTGGCAGCTCTTGAACGTGAGAAGATCGAAAAAGAGGCCAAAGAAGTCAAAGCGCTTATTGCCTACCTTGAAGATTTGCTGGCCAATCCCCGCAAGATATTGAAGGTCATTTCCGATGACCTCAAACAGATCAGTGACAAATACGGCGACGAACGCCGCACACGCATCGCCCATGACGCTTCCGACAAATTGGAAGAAGAAGACCTGCAGGCTGATGTACCGGTGTTGATCAGCATTACCCAGCGCGGATATGTCAAACGCACTCAGACCAGCCAGTACAAAACACAGGCGCGCGGCGGACGCGGTGTCTCCGGGCAGGGCATGAAGGACGAAGACGAGATCGCCATGCTTATTCCGGCACGCAGCATCAACACCATCCTGTTCTTCTCAGACCAGGGTAAGGTGTACTCTGAAAAAGCCTACCAGTTCCCGGATGCCAATCGTACCGATAAAGGTATTCCCATTCAGAATATCTTATCCATTGGCGCCGATGAGAAGATCACCACAGCTGTCGCCGTGCCCGATTTTGACAAAGGCCAGTATTTCACAATGGCTACTGTCAACGGAAAGATCAAACGCGTTGTTCTGTCCGAATTCGCGTCTGTCCGTACCTCCGGTCTGATTGCCATGGGGTTGGATAAAGGTGACCAGCTTGGCTGGGTCCGCCTGACCAGCGGCAATGACGAGATCATCATGGTCTCCCGTATGGGTAAAGCCCTGCGCATGAAAGAGACTGCCGTTCGTGCCATGGGCCGCCCGGCTTCTGGTGTGGCTGGCATCAACCTGGCTGAAGGTGACCGGGTAACGTCAATGGAAGTGATTGAACCGGACAGCTACCTGCTTACGCTTACAGAACACGGTTTCGGCAAACGCACACCCATCAAGAACTACCCGGCTAAAGGCCGTGCCACCGCCGGTGTGATGACCATAGACGAAAAAGCTCTTGATAAAACCGGCCAACTGGTTGCCGCGCGGATCGTTCAGGAAACGGATGAGATCACCATTATGACCAGCGGCGGGGTTATGCTGCGCCTGAAGGTAAAAGATATCGCGGCACAGGGACGTGCCAGCCGCGGCGTGCACATCATCAACCTGACCAAGAGTCAACTGGCTGTCTCTATGGCCCGGCTCACTCAGAATGATCTGGCCGTTGGATTACCGCCAATAGAAAAGAAGTAATTGAAATGAATCAAAAGGAGCCGGCCATATTCTGACCGGCTCCTTCTCTATTTGAACCTGTCGCTTTCTAGAAAAACGGCGGAATGATCCGCTCGGTGACCAGCAGGCAGAATGAGCCCAGTACACAGGTCAACATAAAGACCAGGAAAACGATAATAAACCGTTGGAACGGCGACATTCCCAGGAAGCGGGATGGAGCCGGTTTGGCTTCATAAGCAGGCAGATCACGGGATTGGACCGTTTCTTCATATTGTGGTTGTTCATTGCTATTGCGAAAATCATCCAGCATATCCAGCCTCCCGATTTACTGATCCATTTTCGATGCGGTTTGTCTTAATGATACATCACCCGCCGAAATGGATATATCTTTTCCGTTAATCTGTCTGACCCACAATTTTCCATCCTGACCGATCCGCAACACTTCGCCGGTAATGCCTTCCAATCCCGGCCGGTTGATATGAACCTCCTGGCCCTGGAATGCCAACCTGTTGTTCCATTCGGTCAAAAACGCGTCGGAACCCACCCGGTCTTGCCACAGGAAAATGTGTCGAAGCACTTCTACCAGCAAATCCATCCGGTTCAGGTCTGTTCCCAGTCCATGTTGCAGAGAATCCGCAGGAAATAGAAAATCATCTTCCAGACTCACGGATGATGTTGCAATATTTATACCAATACCCAGCACCAGGCCGGCTAATCTGTCACCTTCCCACGAAGCTTCTGCCAGGATGCCGCAGACCTTTTTCCCGCCCACTAATACATCATTGGGCCATTTGATCTGCGGCCGTGCAGTGGACATGGTTTCCAGCGCCAGTGCCACGCCCAGCGCACCGAGAGGCGCGTAGAATGGTACCCGGTCTGATCCTTCCGGCCGAAAAATGACGGAAAACGCCAGTGAAGTCCCCTTACGGGTGACCCATTTGCGGTCCATCCGGCCGCGTCCTGCCGTCTGTTCGTCGGCTATCACCAGGCTTCCGTCCGGAGCGCCATTACCAATCCACTCCAGGGCGTCATCATTGGTAGAACCGGTCTGTTCAAAGTACCGGAACGCGGAAACAGGCAATCCTATCAAATGCTTCTGAAGGCTTTCCTGATTTAAATCATTCATTGTGGCAGTAGATTTTTTCGTTCCGGTTTGGGCGTACGCAGCCATTCCAGCAACCTGTCAGGTTCCCAGGTTGATAAAACTTGTTCCGGTTTGAGCCACGCGCGCCGTGCCACAGAGACGCCGTACTCGGCCAGATCCAACTGGCCGACCATGTGGGCATCAGTATTGATGAAAATCGGAATACCCATATCAACCGCCTGCCGTACGTGCACTTCATCCAGATCCATCCGAGACGGGCTGGCGTTGATCTCAAAAGCCGTGCCGGTTTTTCGGGCTTCATCCAGCACCAGGTCCCAATCCAGGTCAGCGCCTTCACGGTTGGGCATCAGCCGTCCGCTGGCATGGCCGATGATATCTACATGTGGATTGCGGATGGCATTCAGCAACCTGCCGGTGATCACATCGCGCGGTTGGCGCAATGACGTGTGCAGCGAAGCCACTACCACATCCAACTCAGCCAGGGTTCCATCATCAAAATCAAGGGTGCCGTCCGCTCGGATCTCGATTTCACTGCCACTGAGAATGGTGATACCACTGCCCAGGAGTTTCTGAACGGAATCGATCTCCTTCTTGCGTTCTTTCAGATCCTCAACCTTCATGCCTCCGGCAATCCCCAGGCTGCCCGAATGGTCGCTGACCGCGTACACTTTCAATCCGCGCGCCATACATCCGCGAGCCATTTCTTCGATGGTATTGACACCGTCACTCCAGGTGGAATGGGTATGTAATTCCGCTTTCAGGTCATCCACCCGTATCAGGTTGGGTAGAGCGCGCTCTACCGCGGCTTTAATCTCGCCGCGGTCTTCACGCAATTCCGGTGGAACAAAATCCAACCCGAGTGTCTTGTAAATACCTGCTTCATCTGAAAACAGCATCTCGGTGCCATCTTCCCGGGTGACACTGCGCTCGCTTAATGACAGCCCCTGTTTCTGAGCCAGCGCGCGTAGAGCCACATTATGGTCCTTTGACCCGGAGACAAACTGGAGCAGCGTGCCAAATCGTTCCGGCGGCTGAGTCCACACCTGCATATTGACCCCGCCGGGCAATTCCAGGCTTGTCTTGTTCGCGCCGGAACCAAGTACCCGTGCCGCATCCGGGTGACTGGCTAACCCGGCCATCAGTTCGCCCGGATCTTTGATGGCAACCACAATATCAATATCTCCGATGGTTGTCTTCCAACGGCGAAGGCTGCCGGCCGCTTCGGCGCGTTCCACACCCGGCTGCTGCCGAACCCAATCCAACCAGCGGCTGGCAATATTTTGGGCTGTATCCAGATTCATCCGGTGACCGCGCCGTTTTACGGCTTCGATCCCGGCAAGTATGCGCGCCTCAGATTTCTCCCCCATGCCGGGCAGTTCTCGGATGCGGCCGGCTTTTACCGCTGCCTCCAACCCGGCGAGAGACGTAACCCCCGCCTGTTTCCAGAAGAGAGCGGCTTTTTTGGGGCCGATATCGGGTACCTCAAGTACCTCCAGCAAAGTCACAGGCACTTCCGCTTCCAACCGTTCGAGGAAATCCAGTTTGCCGGTAGTGATGATCTCTTCGATTTTCTCCGATATGGCTTTTCCCACACCGGGAATCTCTGTCAACTTGCCCTGCTGGAATATACCTGCGAGGCTGCCAGGCAGCGCGCGGATATTTTCAGCGGCTTTGCGGTACGCCAGGGTTTTATAGATGACTTCCCCTTTGATCTCCATGAGGTCGCCAATCCGGTCAAATATCTCAGCGAATTGTTCATTGTTCATGACATGATTATAGGATGGATTTATATCAAAGGCACACAGGATACAACCTGTATAAAAGAAGCCGCGGAATCTCTTCCGCGGCCTGTTCAACAAAAACGGAGCAAACGGGGGTTATCTCCTGCGCAGCAGGCGCATTACATATAACACGATAACCGCGCCGGCAAACGACACAAGGATCGTAGTCAGATTAAAACCGGTCAGCGCGTTATTTATTCCAAGTAGTACATCAGCCAGCCAGCCGCCAACCAACGCGCCGACCACACCGATGATGATATCGCCACCGAGACCGAACCCGGAGCCTTTCATCACTTTTCCCGCCAGCCAACCGGCGATCAAACCTACAACAATCCAGGATAGTAAACTCATTTTTTTCCTCCAGAATATGATCTATATTGTTATACGATAAATCCACTTCTCAGGTTCCATGTTGTATAACACATCCTGCACGATTTCGATATTATCGATTGATATTATGGATAACATCCTTGCGGCAAATCCGGGTGATGATACAGCGTAAACCTGTAATCGCCGGTGTATGTCGTTATTACGCATGGGACTTTGTTGAAACCACGCAATTGTTCATCCAGCACCGGGAACCACGACCGGTCCATACCGGAGAAGAAAAAGACAAATGTATTCCGGTCATTCAGCATCATCGAAAACTCATCCGGAACAGGCGGTTCTACTATTCTGACCTGCTCGATCTTCACGTATTGCAGTTCGGGATAAATCTTCTGCATCATGAGCAGGCCTTCCACGCTCCAATTATCATTGACGATCACCGCGTACGTTTTTGTCACATGCGGTTCAACGGAAGTCAACCGTTGCGCCACCCGGATAAACAAGGATTCAAAATACGGTTGATGGGCAAACCGGTAATGTGACAACGGATACGCCTGATACAGGTTGATGCCTGTCAGGAAAACAACAAACAGGATGGCAGATACCCGTGCATACTGCTCCCTATCGGGGAATAGCCCAACCAACTGTTCCCTCAGCCAGCACGCTCCGCAGGCGGCAATCAACGTGTATAACGGAATGAACAGGAACATCCGGGTATTTGGTGGATGAGTACGGTCATGTGACACGCCGATAACCAAAATAAAGAAAATATAGGTCAATAGAATGAAAAGAGGAAACTTTTGCCGGCGCATTTGAACGATGAGCAGCCAGAACCCGATAGCGAACAGTCCGCATGTCAGCGGGTCCAAATAAGAAACCGCGACAAAATGTGATTCTTCCACTATGAACATGTACGAAAATATAGCGTAAAGCAGATTCGAAACCACATGGTATCCCAGTGACATGGCAGACTGCGTGATTTCCGGTTGATTTAAGAATGTCCCGGGCACTTTGGCCGACCAGTAAACAGGCTGCATCAACAACGGGAAAATTAAAGCAGCCATGGTCAACAACATGACCAGCCAGAGCGTGACCTTCTGCCGTGTTCGGGGGAAATCGTATAAAGCCAGAAGCAGCAACGGAAGCGGGATCACATACAACGCGGCCGGATAGACATAAAAGCAAAACGCCAGTTCGCTGCCAAGGCAGGCGTAGGTAAACAGGCTTCGCCAGCGTATAGCCCATGCCGCAGTTGCCAGTAGGAGGGTCATAGTGAATAATGCCTGAAGGTTGTTGTAACCGATCTTTGAAAATGACATCAGGCACGACGAAACGGCCATCAGAAATGACGCGATAAGCGACTGACGAGTAGGGATAAATGACCGGCAGAAAAAGTAGAACAACACCACCGAAAGCATACACATAAACGGGTTGCTGAAACGCCAGCCAAAGTT
>CAYQTY010000197.1:0-6725 GCA_964420535.1 uncultured Leptolinea sp.
GGTCAGGTACAGTTAATTATCAATACCCCGCTGGGTCCGCAGTCACATTCTGACGGTGCCGAGATCCGCGCGGCGGCGGTCACCATGAATGTGCCGCTGCTCACCACACTTTCGGCCGCCGCGGCGGCCGTGGCAGCCATCAAGGCTGTGCGGCAGAAAGAACTGCACTACCGAAGCCTGCAGGATCACTTTCATAAGAAAACCGAATAAACCACAGGAGGACGTCTCATGGATAACACCCGCCCCGCGTTTACCACGATCGATGAATACATTGCTTGGTTCCCGGCCGGGATCCAGGAAAAGCTGCGGGAGATCCGCCGGGTGATCCATGAGACGGCCCCCGAGGCTACCGAAAAGATCAGCTATCAGATGCCCACGTTCTTCTTGAACGGCAACCTGGTTCACTTTGCCGCCTTCAAGAATCACATCGGCTTCTACCCGGCGCCAACCGGGCTGGACGCGTTTAAAAACGAGATCGCCCAATACCCCAATTCAAAGGGCGCGGTGCAGTTCCCGTTGGATCGTCCCATTCCGTTTGACCTGGTGCGGCGTATTGTGGAATACCGCCGAGACGAGAATTTGAAGAAGAAAAAGAAGTAGAATCTTTGAATGGATTCCATCAAACCCTGCCCACCTTATCATGCCCGACTGGAACGCTTTACCATGCTCCACATGCCGGACGGGAATTCTGTTTTCAAAATCTATTACCTATCCAGATTGGACCGGGATAAACCCGAATTGTATGAATGGCCGTTTTCCCCGTTGACACAGGAGGCATTTGAAGATACCTTCCTTGCCGCCGGGTATGAAGGAATCGGGTTCGTTCTTGCGTTCCCGCATGTAACCAAAATCTTCCGGTTTTCCGCGGATAAAGAAACAATACTGGATGTGAAGGAATATAAAACAGCGCTAATGCAGACCAGGGATATGCCGAAAAATGACGGCTTCCACGAGTTCGCCTGTCTGGCCGAAGCGCTGATCGCCGCGGACGAGTACAGAGCCTGGGCGTCCGCCCGTTCTGTGGACGAATACCTGGCGTATCGCAGCAGTCTGACGGATTTTCCGGTGGTCTCCAATACGAAACTGAAGGACTACTGGCCGCCTAAATAATCCTCATTTTTTTCCCCGCCTGGTCGCGGAAGCGGGCTATCACCTGCCCCAGCCGCCTGATGCCCTCGTCGATCTCCTCTGGGGTGTGGGTGGCGAAGTTCAGCCGGATGTACGCGTTGCCCTCGTCCGGTTCGGGGAAGTAGCGAGTGCCGGGGGAGAATTCCACACCTGCCTGCAGCGCGCGCGGCAGCAGGTCAAGGCAGGGCATACCCTCGGGCAGGCGCAGCCATAAGAACAGTCCGCCGTGGGGAATGGTGAATCCAACGTCAGGCGGTAAATAGCGGCGGATGGCCGCCAGCAGCGCGTCACGGCGTTTGCGGTACAGCCGCGTTGACCGCCTCAGGTGCGCCTGGTATCGCCCGACAGTCACATAGGTATCCAGCACATGCTGCATCAGGTTCGAGGTGGCCAGGTCCTGCACCCACTTCTGGCGCACCAGCCGGTCAAACACCGGGCCGTCCGCCAACAGGTAGCCGATACGCAGGCCGGGCATCAGCATCTTGGAGAACGTGCCGGTGTAGATCACATTCCCCCCGGAATCCAGTGACTTGATGGCCGGCAGCGCCTTGCCTTCGTAGCGCAGATCGCTGGCAAAGTCATCTTCCAGGATGGGGATGTTATAGCGCCCGGCCAGGTCAAGAAGCTGGCGGCGGCGCGGCGCGCTCAGGCACAGCCCGCTCGGGTTTTGGAAGACCGGCATGGTGTAGATCATCTTCGGGTGGTGCTGCTGCAGAACCGGCTCCAGTTCGTCCACCCGCATACCCTGTTTGTCCATGGGGATGCCCACAATCTTCAGTTTCAATGAGCGGAACAATTCAAGGGCGAAATTGTAGGTCGGTTTCTCCACCACGATTACGTCACCCGGTTTGAGCAGCGTCTGGCAGACCAGCGCCAGCGCCTGCTGCGAGCCTGTGGTCACCAAAACCTCATCTGGCCGGGCGGAAATCCCCTGGCTTGACAGGACGCGCGCGATGGTCTCGCGCAGCGGCCTGTACCCGGCATGCAGTCCGCCGTATTCCAGCGCGCCGATGCCGTCACGCGCGAAGACCTCGCGCACCGTGCGTTCGAAACCCTTGATCGGGAACTCGCGCGGGTCGCCCACACCGATGAAGGCGATGGTATCCGCGGGGGCCGGGAAAGGCCACGACATTTCGATGGGCGGCCCCGATTCGGTGGCCGCGTCCAACTGCCAGAGCGGCCAGTCCGTTTTCATGGGGGAACCGCCGCGTTGCTTTTTTTCCAGTGGCGCGGAGATGAACGTGCCGCTGCCCGCGCGTGTGTAGATCAGCCCGTCGCCTTCCAGTTCGGCGTAAGCGTTCTTCACTGTGATGCGGCTGACTCCCAGATCAACCGCCAGCTCGCGGGTGGAAGGCAGCCGTGTCTCCGGGGGAAGGCTGCCCGAGGCAATATTCCCACGGAACCAGGCTTCGATCTGCCGGTATACCGGTGTCGCGCTTTGTGTATCCAGGGGTATTCTCATGCCTCCATTCTATCCGTATCTTTAATTCCACACACGCCGAATTTCTAGTGGTATTAAGGAAATGGCGCGGGATTGGTACTATGGATAAGTCCGCTTTTTCCGTATGATGATGGCGAAGCAATATTATTCATCGAAAGGTTTTTGGAACATGGAAACTACTTTTACCCGCACCCTTGGAAAATCCGGGATCACCGTCAGCGCGTTGGGCATGGGCTGCTGGGCTGTGGGAGGCCCGTGGCTGTTCAACGGCGTACCCGCCGGCTGGGAAGGCGTGGACGATGCCGAGTCGGAACGCGCCATCCGCCGCGCGTTTGACCTGGGCGCCACCTATTTTGACACTGCCGCCAACTACGGCGCGGGTTTCAGTGAACGCCTGCTGGGCAGGGTGTTCAAGGACCGGCGCGATAAGGTGGTCATCTCCACCAAGTTCGGCTACCGGGTGGATGAAGCCAGCAAGTCGGTGGTTCATTATGACGAGCTCGAGGAAGACAGCGATGTGGCGTCACGCCTGCGCGCTGACGTGGAAGCCAGCCTGCGCCGCCTGCAGACCGATTACATCGACCTGTATTTCCTGCACGTCTGGGGCATGAAGCTTGACCGTGCCCTCGAAGCCCGCGAGATACTTGAAGACCTGGTCAGGCAGGGAAAGATCCGTTCCTACGGCTGGAGTACCGACCTGCTGGACGAACTCAGGATATTCACCGACGCGCCCCACTGCGCTGCCGTACAGCAGCAGTTGAGCGTGCTGGATGGCAACCTTGACCTGCTTAAGATGTGTGAAGAACGCCGCCTGGCGAGTGTCAACCGTGGGCCGCTGGGAATGGGCTTGTTGACAGGCAAGTTCAGCCCCGGGACAACTTTCGCGGAGAGCGACGTCCGTCACCACGCGCAATGGCACCCCGGTTTCAAAGACGGGTCGCCCACGCAGGAGTGGCTGGATAAGCTGGCTTCCATCCGTGAGATCCTCACCAGTGGCGGCCGCACGCTGGGCCAGGGCGCGCTGGCCTGGATATGGGCCAAAAGCCCCGTGACTGTCCCCATCCCCGGGTTCAAGAATGTGGCACAGGTGGAAGAGAATATCAAAGCCATGCAGTTCGGTCCCCTGTCACCGGATCAGATGAAAGAGATAGATTTGATTTTAGGGCGGTGATTTGACGTTTATTGCCCCCTTTGCGGACGGTGTTTTTTCCGTCCGGAAGGGGGGTAGGGGGGATTCAATTCCCGTCAGTAATTAATTCCAATGGCAAAAAAATAATCATTACAGATATATCTTGCATCTCCATTGACACTTTCTTCAAATAAATATATACTGACTATATAGAAAGTATATATTTACAATGACCACAACCCAACAACAACAGATACTCACCGCCGCCGCTGACATCTTCTCCCGAAAGGGATACGACGGCACGTCCATCACCGACATCGCGTCCCAGGCCGGGGTGAACCCTGCCACGATCTACCGCCATTATTCCGGCAAGCGAGCCCTCTTTGACGCCCTGGGGAAACCCGAACTGGACTTTCCCGACCGGCAGGAAGAACAAACCCGATTGACCATCCGGAAGGCCGCACTGCGGGTGTTCAGTCAAAAGGGGTATGCGGCCGCCACCATGGATGAGATCGCAGCGGGTGCCGGCCTTTCTAAAGCCGGGGTTTACTTTTATTACCCGTCCAAGGAAGACCTGTTCAAAGCCGCGCTGGAGAATTCACCCGGGTTCTCCGCGCTTGAGGATGCCGTCAAACCCTGGCGTGACGGTCAACCGGCCGGCCTTGAAGAAACGCTTTCAACGCTGGCCTTCACCTATCTGAGCCTGTTCAAGAATGAAGAATTTGCCGCCCTGATCCGTGTTGTGCTTTCAGAAGGCGTGCGCGGCGGACAGGTTGCCGGATATTTTCAGGAGAAAGCCATCCGCGCTGGTTCGGAAACCATGGCGGGTCTCCTGTCACAGTATATCGACCTCGATCCCAGTGAGCTGTCAGCCCGGGTTCAGATGTTCTTCGGTATGCTGTTCTCATGGGGATTGGTCAATATTCTAATGGTCCCCGGCCGGGAACCGGAAGAAGGCGAACTGAAAAGTGTTGCCGGTAGAATAGCCGGGCAATTTATCCACGGTATTCAACCGTATGTGCGCGTGAAGTAGAAAGAGAGTAGGAATGACTATTTTTATTACCGGCGGCACCAGTTCCATTGGCCGCGTGTTGATCAAGGAATACAGCCACAAAGGTGAGAGTATGAAGGTGCTGGCACGTAAAACCAGCAACCGTACCGGTTTAAACCTGCCGGGCGTCACCTTCTGCGATGGGGATGTCACCGATCCGCAGGCTATCCGTGAAGGGATGCAGGGATGCGAGTATGTGATCCACATGGCCGCCGTGGTGGGCGATGGCCTGCCCGAAGAAGAATGGTGGCGGGTGAACCGCGATGGCTCGCGGCTGGTACTGCAGACGGCGTCTGATATGGGCGTAAAAGGCATGGTGCAGGTCAGTTCAATGTCGGTGCTGGGGGACACACAGCCCGGCGAAATGGCGGATGAAACCCGTCCCATCGACCCGGCGCGGCACGTCACGCTATATCAGAAGACAAAATATGCCGCCGATGAGCTCGCGCGTGATTTCTCCGCGCGCGGCTTGCCGGTAAAGATCGTTTACCCCGGTTTTGGGTTTGGCTGTTCCTTCGCTTCCAGTCACCCAAGCATGCAAGATCAAACCTTGCTGCGGATGGCGGCCGGAAAACCGGTTGCCATTATGGGCTCCGGTAAGAATCAATTGTTTCTGGCGTATTACAAAGATACGGCGGAAGCCATTCATCTCGCGCTCAAACAGGGGATTAACGGCGATGGGTATATCCTTGGAAATGAAAACCTGACCTTCCCGGATATATGGCAGGCGGTGGCAGATGTTCTGGGCAAACAGCCGCCTACCCGAAGGATTCCCTTACCATTCCTCAGAACAGTGTCGTTTTTAGGTGAAAAACTGCGCGGCAAACCGGTATTCCCGTCCGATTTCTTTGATATGATCGCGCTGAACTGGTGCTTCAGTAACCGCAAAGCCCGTGAAGACCTTGGCTGGAAGCCGAAAGCGTTCAAAGATGCGTTAAACGAGACATGGCAGGATTATCAGGCAGCCGGTTGGTCGGGGGAAAAGCCATAATTTATGCGATAATTCCCCCTTACAAAGGAACCATTGCATGCCCATTCCTCCTCCTGACCCCCATCTTCAATCCCTCCTCGACAAGCTCTACCTTCTGGCGGATATCTATTCCTACAGCCCGCTGTTGATCAACATCCCTGAATCCGGCGGATCACAGGAACTGTTCCGCGAATTGTCCCTACGCGCGCTGAAAGAGCCGGGGGAAAATGACCGCCGCTGGATCACGGAAACCATCGAGGATAAAAAGGGCATAGTCAGTGCGTTCCTCGGGTATGTTTATACCGCGGCAGATAAACTTCGTGAGACTAAGGACGTCTGCTGGCTGGAGGTTGGCGCTGGCGCAACCATCCTCGCTAATGATTACCCCGATTGGCGTGACTACATCCTGGCGGTGGCCGAGGTATACGTCACCGCGGAAGAATGCGGTCTGGACCCTGATCCGGTCTTCGCGCTGGCAGGGTATAAGGAAGAAGGCTATTTGAAGAACCTCCCGGTGGTTTGCGAACGGCGCCGGTACCGGAAATAATTTTTATGCGGTTTGCATGGCATTGATCGGGGAGAATCATAGAATAGAGGTACCTTCCTTCCTGACAGGAAACACCATGACCACCCTTGAGTCCTTCCTCCCGAAATTGACGGCTCAACTGAAGAAACAGGAATACCTGCTGGAGAATGCCCCCATTATTGGCGGAATCCGGGGGTTGGTGTACGCCCGTTCACCCGGGCCGTATTCTCTGATTCTGACAAAGGTCGTGGACCATTTCTTTTTTGTGGACTGGGAGAATGCCCTGTTCGGACGCAAAGAATACCTGTCAGATCTGTATCAAACCTTTAACCGCTTGGTCAACGCGCAGTTCAAGGTGCCGAATGTATTAAGGTTGACTATCCCGAGTATGGCTGTGATCGCCGTGTCAAAAAGTGGATTCGATTCCTCTACTATTAATTACGCGGAAAATACCTATGAGGTTCCGTTTAAAGGCGGTGA
>CAYQTY010000198.1:0-6711 GCA_964420535.1 uncultured Leptolinea sp.
TCGCGCAGCAGTGATGCCGCCTGTTCGTCATTGGCTGCCGTTGTAACCATGGTGATTTCCATGCCGCGCACTTTGTCGATCTTGTCGTACTCAATCTCGGGGAAGATCAACTGATCGCGCAGGCCCAGGGTGTAGTTGCCGCGGCCGTCAAAGGCCTCAGCGGATACACCGCGGAAATCGCGAACACGGGGCAGGACTACGTTCATCAACCGGTCGAGGAAAGACCACATGCGTTCTCCACGCAGTGTGACTTTGACTCCGATCTGTCGTCCTTCACGAAGTTTGAAGTTGGAAATGGACTTTTTGGCTTTCGTGATCACAGGTTTCTGACCGGTGATGGTGGTCAGATCGATCACGGCAGCATCCAGAGTTTTCGGATTTTCATTGGCTTCGCCCATACCGATGTTGACAACTACTTTCTGCAGGCGGGGAACCTGCATTACATTGTCAAACTCCAGTGACTTCATCAAGGAGGGCACAATTTCTTTTTGGTAGCGTTCTTTTAGTTGGTTCATCTATCGCTCTCCCTGTCTATTTCTCATCAATCAGGGCGCTGCATTTCTTGCACATACGCTGGCTCTTATCACCCTGGCGTGAAATTTCAACCCGGGTGGGTTTGCTGCATTTCGGGCAGACCAGCATTACGTTAGAAATGTCGATGGGGGCTTCGAAGCGTACCTTGCCGGGCTTAATGGTCTTGCCCTGGCTTTGCACCTGTTTCTGATGTTTGGTGCGCATGTTGATGCCCTGAACGATGACACGATGCTCATCAGGATACACTTTGATGATTTCGCCGCGTTTGCTGCGATCATCTTCGCGTCCTGTGATTATTTCTACCAGATCACCTTTTCGAATCTTTATGTTCATATTTCCGCTCCTATCCCTAAATGACTTCCGGAGCCAGGGATATGATTTTCATAAAGCCTTTTTCGCGCAGCTCGCGGGCGACGGGTCCAAAGATGCGGGTGCCTTTCGGATTCTGTCCATCAGTGTCCAGGATCACGGCAGCATTATCATCAAAGCGGATGGAAGAACCATCTTCGCGGCGCCATTCTTTCGCGCAGCGCACGATAACGGCTTTGACAATATCGCTCTTTTTTACAGAACCCTGCGGTGCAGCGGACTTTACGGTGGCAATCACAATATCGCCAACGGCGCCATATTTGCGGCGGGTACCACCTTGCACATGGATAACCAGCAATTCGCGAGCGCCTGTGTTATCGGCAACTTTAAGTCGACTTTCCTGTTGAATCATCGCTTACTCTCCCTTTGACGTTTCTGCCGGAGTAGCAGCCTTTTTCAGGATGGTCTCTACTGCCCAGCGTTTCTCTTTGGAAAGAGGGCGGGTTTCAACGATCTGCACCTGATCGCCGATCTGACAACCGATTTCATCATGGGCTTTAACGCTTTTGCTCAGATGAACAACTTTCTTGTAGATCGGGTGCCGGTAGGTACGGGTGATTTCAACCACTACGGTTTTCATCATCTTGTTGCTGGTCACTACACCAGCCAAACGACGGCGCTCGTTCATTTGTCACCTTCCTTTGCAGGAGTAAGTTCGCGTTCCCGCAGAAGTGTTTCGTATCGGGCGATCATCCGGCGGGTAGCCGGGATCCGGGATGTGTCGGTCAGTTGTCCGGTGACAACCTGAAACCGCAGGTTCATAACTTCCTGCCGGGCATCCTGAAGTTTAGATCGCAGTTCTTCTGTAGAAAGCAGGCGGAGTTCAGAATTTTTCATGCCTGGTCTCCAGTTCCATCCTGACGTCCGATAACACGGGTCTTGATGGGGAATTTATATGTAGCCTGGGTCAGAGCTTCAATAGCCTGATCACTGGGAAGTCCACCGATTTCGAACATAATGCGTCCGGGGCGAACCACAGCTACCCAGTACTCAACATTACCTTTACCTTTACCCATACGGGTTTCGGGTGGGCGGTGGGTATAGGGTTTATCCGGGAAGATCCGGATCCACACTTTCCCACGGCGCTTCATGTTATGAACAATGGCACGCCGGGCAGCTTCGATCTGGCGGGCGGTAATCCAGCCCGGTTCCAGAGCCTGCAGGCCGTACTCGCCGGTCAAGACTTCTGCACCTCGCAGAGCTTTTCCGCGCATGCGGCCGCGCATCTGCTTGCGCCATTTGACACGCTTTGGCATTAACATAGTTGGCACCTCTCTCAAATCCGGGTCCGTGAACCCGGCAATAGTTTACTCGCTGACGTAAACGCCTTCGGTGGATTCGACTTTTTCTTCTACAGTCGGAAGAACTTCACCTTTGTACACCCATACTTTGACGCCGATGCGTCCGTACTGGGTGAGGGCTTCACCACGGGCAAAGTCCATGTTTGCGCGGAGTGTCTGCAGAGGGACACGGCCTTCACGCAGCCATACGGTGCGGGCCATTTCAGCGCCGCTCAATCGGCCGGCGACTTCAATTTTGATTCCCTGTGCACCCTGACGCATAGCCTGTTGCAAAGCGCGTTTCATGGCACGGCGGTAGCTGACACGGCGTTCAATCTGTCCAGCGATATTCATGGCTACCAGGTAGGCATCCATATCGGGGCTTTTGATCTCTTTGATTTCGAGATCGATTTTCTTGCCGGTCAGGGCTTCCAGATCCTGGCGGATCTTTTTCACACTGTCGCCTTTGCGGCCGATTAAAATGCCGGGTTTGGCGGTGTGAACAACAACTTTCACTTTACCGGGGAAGCGTTCAACTTCGACGTGTGAGACACCGGCTTTTTCAGTCGCTTTACGGATCAAATCGCGAATGGCGAAATCCTGATGCAACTGGGTGCGGTATTCGGCGCCTTCGGCGAACCAACGGCCTTCCCACGGTTGATTGATATTTAGACGAAATCCAATTGGATGAACTTTACGACCCATATGATCTCCTGGTCTAATCCTTTAGTCTGCTCTCGTTACCGAGCGGGGCGCCTATGAAGCGCGCTCCCGCAGGACAACCGTAATGTGAGAGGAACGGCGCAGCACCGGTTTGAAACGTCCACGGGCACCAAAGCGGCGCCACTTGCGGGTGGGGGCTTCATCAGCGCAGATGCGGTAGACGATCAAATCTTCGCGGCTGACGCCAAAATTCTCTTCGGCGTTGGCAACAGCGGAAGCCAGCACTTTGTAAACAGGTGCGGCAGCTCCGTTGGTCAGGAACTTCAACGTATTCAGTGCCTGAACAGCCGGTTTTCCTCTCACCAGGTCGATAACCAGGCGAGCTTTCTGGGCTGAGACAGATGAATTCGACAGTTTAGCTCGAATATCGGTAGCCATGGTTTACTTCCCTCCCTTGCCGGAAGCCTTTTCAGACATGTGGCCGCGGAAGTGGCGGGTCGGGGCGAATTCGCCGAGTTTGTGACCAACCATGTTTTCAGTTACATAGATCGGAACATGGCGCCGGCCGTCATGTACGGCGATGGTGTGGCCAACCATCTGGGGGAAGATGGTGCTGGCCCGGCTCCAGGTGCGAATGACTTTCTTTTCGCCCTTGGTATTCATGATTTCGATCTTTTTCAAAAGCTTGGGCTCAATGAACGGCCCTTTTTTCAGCGATCGTGACATAAGTGCGTCCCTCTTTCTCGCTTAATCTCGGTTTAGCGGTTACCCGCATTGCGGCGGCGAACAATAAATTTTTCGCTAACCTTGTTGCGGCGGGTTTTGTAACCGCGTGTAGGACGGCCCCAGGGGCTCTTGGGACCCGGCATACCGGCTGGCTGACGGCCTTCTCCACCACCATGCGGATGGTCGCGGGGAGACATCGCTGTACCGCGAACGGTGGGGCGAATGCCCATGTGGCGCTTGCGGCCGGCTTTGCCCAGTTTCACATTGCTGTGGTCAACATTACCAACCTGTCCAATGGTTGCGTAGCAGACCTGCAGTACCAGGCGAACTTCGCCGGAGGGCAGACGGATCTGTGCGTAATCACCTTCTTTGGCCAGCAACTGAGCGGCAGATCCCGCGGAGCGAACCAGTTGGCCGCCCTTGCCGGGTTTGAGCTCAATGTTGTGAACCATGGTTCCAACGGGAATGTTGGAAATGGGCAGGCTGTTGCCGGTGCGGATCTCCGCCTGGGGTCCGGCGAGGATGGTATCGCCAACTTTCAGGCCAAGAGGGGCAACAATGTAACGTTTTTCACCATCGGCATAAACGATAAGCGCCAGGCGGGCGGTACGGTTCGGATCATATTCGATCGCGGAGACCTTGCCGGGGATGGCCAGCTTGTTTCGTTTGTAGTCAACCAGGCGGATGAATTGTTTGTTTCCGCCGCCCTGATGGCGAACGGTAATGCGGCCATAGTTGTTGCGGCCACCATGCCCGAGACGGGCAACAATCAAAGAACGTTCCGGTTTGCTTTTGGTAATTTCTTCAAAGGTATACCCGGTCATGTTGCGCAGACTGGGTGTTATGGGTTTGTAAACTTTAACAGCCATTACTCTACCCCTTCAAACATAGGGATTCGGGCATCAGCAGGCAGGGTAACGATAGCTTTTTTGTAGCCGCTGTTGCGTACGGTTAACCGTCGGCTGCGGGCACGACGAGTGCGTTTGGCCGGTGCGTTAATCACGTTCACCGATAAGACTGTTACATTGAATACTTTTTCTACTGCGTCCTTCACCATTGTTTTGGTGGCATCAGATGCCACTTCGAACACATACTGGTGAAGTTTGCCAACCTGGTAGTTGGATTTTTCAGTAACAATCGGCCGGCGGAGTACATCATAAATTGTTGTCATGTCAGCCTCCAACCTAACCCAGATTTGTGGCGATGACATCCAGGACTGCCTCAGGCAGAACCAGTTTGTCAAAAACCATCAGGTCGCGGATATTGAGGTAACCAGCCATTAAAACTTTGGTGTCAGGCAGGTTATTGGTGGAACGAAGGACCCATTCGCTCGTCTCGTTCTTTTCGGCAATCAACACCAGGGCGCTTGACTGGCCGACAAGGTTGTTGAGGGCGGCAGCCATCAACCGGGTCTTGGGTTCGGCAAGTTTCATATCGTCCACTACAACGATGTTGGATTCGGCTGCTTTGACGGTCAAAGCGGAGCGGATCGCGGCCCGGCGCATTTTCAGCGGCATGGCCTGGGTGTACAGATGCGGATGCGGTGTATGAGCGCCGCCGCCGCCTTTCCATACAGGCGACCGTGATGAACCCTGGCGGGCGCGTCCGGTACCTTTTTGGCGCCACGGTTTCTTTCCGCCACCCGAAACGTCGCTGCGGGTTTTGGTCTGATGGGTGCCAAGGCGGGCATTTGCCATCTGGCGCTGGAACGCCTGGTGCATTAAATCAAGGTTGATGGGGGCTTCAAAAACCGCGGGCGGTAATTCTACCGTGCGAACTTTTTTACCTTCCATGTTCAAAACATCAATTTGCATAGTCATTACTCCTCGTGCGGGATTGGCAGGCAATCAGCGCCTACTGTTTCCTCGCCTCCTTGACCATGACCAGACCGTTGCGGGAACCCGGAATGGCTCCGCGGACTCCGATCAGATTTCGTTCTACATCCACCAGGACGACTTTCAGGTTCTGCGCTGTTACACGGTCGTTGCCCATATGACCGGCACCGCGAGCACCTTTGTAGACACGGCCTGGCGTGGTTCCTGAACCGCGGGAACCCGGAGCGCGTTCACGGTCTGACTGACCGTGTGTAGCGGGGCCTCCACGGAAATGGTAGCGTTTGACGCCACCCTGGAAACCTTTGCCTTTGCTGGTACCTATGACATCCACAGAATCACCATTAGCGAACAGGTCAACTTTAACCTGATCGCCAACGGAAACACCGGGATCTTTTACTACGAATTCACGCAGGAATCGCAGCGGGGGAGTGTTGCTTTTTTTCAGGTGGCCTAACTCACCGCCAGACAACCTTTTCGGCTTGACTTCGTCAAAACCAAGCTGCACAGCCGAGTAACCCTCTTTACCGGGTGTGCGGACCTGGGTAACGAAACATGGCCCAGCTTCGATGATTGTTACAGGAACAGCCGCGCCGTTCTCATCGAAAATCTGGGTCATGCCGATTTTCTTCCCAATGAGCCCTTTCAACATCTCAGTTTTCTCCTTCGTTCTGTATTTCATGACGAGACTGTCAGCCTGGGCCAGGCTGCATCATCTCCGCACGCAGGGCAGTCAGCTTGTTTTCGGCGGCATTTGTTACCACCGGAGGAACCTGCTCTTACCTTGCCTTGTACGTTTTAAGCGTTCCGAGTATATCACGGTTCTGGCTGGAATACCAGACTACCGTGGAAACCCGGGTATTTCACATGTTAATGTTCGCCGGTACACCACTCTGATCGAAGCGGTTTTTCCTTCCGGATACCCCGCTTCGATCAGTATGGATGGCGAAGAGTTAAAAAACCCGATTAGATTTTGATTTCGATATCGACGCCAGCGGGCAGGTTGAGCCGCATCAGCATATCGATGGTTTTGGAATCAGGTTCCAGTACATCAATCATGCGGTTGTGCGTGCGGATCTCAAAATGTTCGTGAGAGTCTTTATCAATAAAGGATGAGCGGCGAACAGTGAAGCGCTCAATTTTGGTCGGAAGCGGAACAGGACCTACAACCTGTGCCCCACTTCGTTCGGCTGTTTCCACAATGCGTTTGGCAGACTGATCCAACACACGGTGGTCATACGCCTTCAAACGGATACGGATTTTTTGTTTTGCCATCATGGGACACCTTAAGCGATAATCTTGGTGAT
>CAYQTY010000199.1:0-3698 GCA_964420535.1 uncultured Leptolinea sp.
ATGCCCATCTTCAGTTGGGCTTCTATTCTCAACCAGTTAGTGATCCGCTTTGAAGACCGGTTGATCTTATGATCCTCAACCCGTTTACACAAAGTTCCTTACATTCCCTTCCATTCCAGTTAGGCTGATAACTATGCTTCGGGCATATCCACTCCATTTCAGAGTGTTTTCTCCCGTTTGCGCGATCATTCGGGTTCCTTCGCGTATCCATCCTTGATTTTCAAAAGCCGCATAGCTAATGAATTCCCCATCCACACGGAAACCAGTCAATTCCACAGGGTTGCATAGCTGTGGGCTGGTGTTTAATGATTCAATTGTCACGCTATGAGTGATAAGGGTGATGGGTTTGACCGGCTGAGGTAGAAAAGAGCTAACAATACCGCCTAAGACCAGACTGGCAATGACCCATAACACAATATCTCGAATGGGTAATAAATGGATCTCTTTCAATATGTAATTAACAGCAACGAGAAAGAAAACAACCAACCCCACTCCCAGAAAACCAGTAAAGGCAATCCCTTTCCACGATTTTAGAAAGTTGAAATCTAGCACTGAGTAAATGGAAATCAGGGTAATGGCAGTTTGAATGAAAGCTATAAATAGCCTGATTTTTTGCCTGAAAACTCTGTTTAATAATTGCGTTGCCATATTCTTTTCCCCGAGAGACTCAATGAATTGATCTTACTTTCTCATATTAAATTATATGCGGTTCGAGATTCTGATTTTGTTTAAAATCATCGAATGATTCATGTACAGTATGTTTTTAATTTGTACACTAAAGATACACCATCTATAAGTAATAAAAGAAACCACCTTTATTGGTGGTTTCATGAGGTGATCCACCAGGGACTTGAACCCTGAACCCATTGATTAAGAGTCAATTGCTCTGCCAATTGAGCTAGTGGACCGCGAGGAAATATTATACCTGAAAGCCGGTCATTGTCAATTGAGCGGCTTGATAATTTTTAGATGCGCTCAACTGTTGCGAAGCTGTTCCAGAACCTTGCGGTACTCCATGGTGTTCGGGGGACCGAGCGCAATGATTGTTTCCAGGTGAATGATGGCGGCCGCTTTGTTCTTGCTTTCCAGTAATTCATCGGCATACGAATCGAGCAGAGATATGGCATCGGCCATATTCTTCACCCGGCGGCTGACGGCGAACAGGCGGTCTTGCATGTCTTTGCTATCCGGGCGGATGGCTACCAGGCTGCTGACCATGCGCATGGCAGTGGGAATTTTGTTGATCTGGTCATAATAAGTGACCGCGCTGTCGAGTTCGCTAATAGCAGCGGCATCCTGCCCGAGGCGGTAATTCAATTCCACCAGACTGGCGCGGGTTTCCATATCTTCAGGATCAAGTCCGCGGATCTGGTCAAATATCCGAAGCGCCTGGCGCCAGTCAAGGCGCTGCAGGTCAATATCCGCTACCCGTTTGAGGACTTCGATACTCCATGTCTTATTGGTTTCGCCCTTCTGTGCCAACCGGAGAACGTTCAGGTAGGTAGCCCGGGCTTTATCCAGATCAGCCAGTTTGTAATACGTTTCGGCCAGGTCAACATACTGGCGTATGGCGTCATCGCGTTTATTCAGAGCGAACATCAATTCGATCAACTTATTGCGAATTGCCATATTCGTTGGCGAAAGCTGTTGGGCCTGAGTGAGAACCCGTACCGCCTGGTTTTTGTCACCTTCCAGCTCATATTTGCGGGCGATTAACATATATTTATCGATGGCCGCGTCCAGATGGTCGCGTTTGACCATCATGGTGGCGATCAGTTCATGCAATAAACTCTCGTTCGGCGCGAATTGCAGATCGTAATACAACTCTTCCAGAGCCGGCAAGAGCGCGTTGCTGTTGACCAACCGCTGCGCGCGTGAAAGCCCTGCCACAACCATATTGCTGTTGGGTAGAAGCATAAGCATCACCAGTGCCCCCGGAGGCGCATCAGGACTGGCAGGCGGCAATAATTGACGGATGCCCTGTACCTGTTGACGCCATCCACGGCGCATGATCTGGCTGTTTATTGACCGGCAAACATAGTGTAATTTTTCTTCATCTTCCAGTTTGGTCAACTGGTCGCTAATCTGGCGGTATTGAAGTTGTAATGAGGGCGCCATTTCAACCGGCAGGGTGGTGGCATCAGCCTCATAAAGCGCATTTAAATAAGCATCTACTGCTTCAGGATACCTCTTCTGCTCTTCAAGAGCTTCGCCGATCAGCAATTCAGACGCCATAGCCAGACGCGCATCTGTGGCGGAATGGCTGAGGGCTTCCAGTGATTTATCTATGTCATTTTTATGCGCCAGAAATCCAAGGAGGAAAAAAACGGCCGGATGTGACACACCAGATTTAATGGCCTTTTCTGCTTCGGCTGCCGCCTGAACAGAGCGACCGCGGTTTTGTGCTTCCACGGCAGCCAGAAGGTGATTAAGGGCGGAAACCCGATCCGTCTCGGCTTTTGATACCACCGGTTGGTCGGTCAATTGGAGCGTATGGAAGAGTGGGTTGGTTTCAGATGGATCAAGTACCAGATCCGCGATGATGCCCAGCGCGTAATTCGTGGCATCTTCCACCGGATCACGCAGGGGTTCTCGCCCATGTTTTTGATCGCGCAGCGCCGCCCGATTCAGGGGGCCGGATTTACCGGGCTGATAAATGGGCAGCAGTTTTCCGGCGCGAATACGTTCATAGGAAGTTATGGCTTCTTGATTGTTCGGTTGTATCTTCAGGGCGTATTCCACCATCTGACGGGCAGTGGCGGCGTCACCATTGTGTTGGGTGATGCTGGCCGCGGCCAGGTATTCTTTTACGGCAGATGGCAGGCGTCCGATACGTTCGTAAATTACCGCCAGTTGAGTATGGGCGCGCATATTTTGCGGACGGTACGAACTGATGCGCAGCAGGTTTTGCACAGCCCGGTCAGCATTGTGAGCTTTCAGGTACAGGTCTGCTGCCTGGAAGGAAAGCAAAACCGCTTCTTCAATACGGTTTTGCGCCTCGTAGATCTTGGCCATGTTTTCCTGCGGCGCCGGATCTTCAGGTGACCGTTTCGCGGCTTTACGGTATATCTGCAGGGCTTCGTCATACAGCCCCTGTTCCATCAAAGCCAATCCAAGGCTGTTCAAGGCCAGATAATCTTCGGGCACTTCAGCCAGGGCAGCACGATAGTAGCTGGCAGCCTGATCCCAGCGTTGATCCCAGGCTGCAGAATGTCCCTGTCGCATTGAGTGGAGGTACTTTTCCTGATTCACGACTACCCTGTTTTCATTAATATTAATCTATTTATGCCCAGTCAGGGGCTGCATTTCTTCCCAATTTTGACCCCATTTTGCCTCGGTTAAAAGTGGAATAGATAACGGATAGGCTGATTCCATGGTGTGCATGATGAGTTCTCCGGTCATTTGGAGTTCTTCCTCAGGACATTCCAGCACAAGTTCGTCATGTACCTGCAAAAGTAGCCTGGCCTGGATGTTGGCCTCTTTAATCGCGGGAGGGACCTTGATCATGGCCAGCTTCATTATATCCGCTGCTGTGCCCTGTATGGGGGCGTTTATGGCTTCGCGTTCCTCCCGGTTTCGAAGATTCGGATTCATCTGGTTGCGGAGGTTCGGGAAGTAACGCCGCCGGCCAAGCATGGTCTCAACGAAACCTTCCCGGGTTGCCTTTTTCCGGAGATCATCCAGATAGGCTTTGACGC
>CAYQTY010000199.1:3708-6708 GCA_964420535.1 uncultured Leptolinea sp.
CGGGAAATTGCTTAAAGTACGCGGCGACAAAATCTTCCGCTTCAGCCAGCGTGAGATCAGTAGAACGGCTCAAACCAAAGGCGCTCATTCCGTAGATGAGTCCGAAATTGATCGCTTTGGCGCGCCGCCGCTGGTCTTTGGTCACCTCATTCAAGGGAATGTTCAAAATAGCGGCCGCGGTGGCGGCATGAATATCCTGCCCGGCACGGAAAGCCGCCAGCATGGCTTCGTCATTGGCCATGTGGGCGACGATGCGCAATTCGATCTGTGAGTAATCAACGGATAGCAATACCCAACCCTTTTCCGCCACAAACGCGCGGCGGATCTTTCGCCCCAGTTCGGTGCGGGTGGGGATATTTTGCAGGTTGGGTTCAGTGGATGCCAGCCGCCCGGTGACGGAGCCCGTCTGGTTATAGCTTGTATGCACCCGTTTAGTCATCGGGTTGACCTGTGCCGGGAGGGCTTCCACATAGGTGGAAACCAGTTTTGCCAGTTCGCGGTATTCGAGGATCTGGTCGACCACCGGATGCTTACCGCGCAGCATCTCGAGCACATCAGCTGATGTGGAGTAGTGCCCGCTGGCGGTTGTCTTGCGCTTATCAGGCGGTTCCAGTTTGAGGGTGGTAAACAGGGCAGTGGAAAGCTGCTGGGTGGAATTGAGGTTGAATGGATACCCCACACCCTCCTGTATCTGAGTTTCCAACCGCGCGATCCGTTCTTTTAATTCACGTGACATGTTCTTCAGGAAACCAGTATCCAGACCGATGCCGGTCTGTTCCATGTCCGCCAGAATAGGCAGTAATGGCATCTCGATCTCATCCATCAGCCGGATGGATTGGTTCTCTGTCAACCGGGGTTCCAGTGCCGCGTGCAGTTGAAACGTGACTTCCGCATCGGCGGCCGCGTATGCCGCTGCTTTTTCAGAGGAAACTTCCGCCATGCTTCGCTGGTTCTTACCGGTGCCGATCAACTCCTGGATGTGGGTCATCTGTATGTTGAGCAGATCTTCGGCCTGGTCTTTCAATCCCAACCGGTGTGATGACGGGTCCATCAGCCACGCGGCAATCATGGTATCAAATGAACATGGTGACACCGGAAGGCCGTGCCGCCGCAATACGATAAGGTCATATTTCAGGTTATGGCCGGCCTTTTTGATGTTCGGGTTTATAAGAACCGGCCCCAACGCTTTCTGAATATCCGAAAGGAACAACTGGGGCGTATTGTCACGGTGACCAATCGGAATGTAAAACCCGGTTCCGGCTTCACAGGATAGTGAGATGCCGACCAGGTCCGCCCGCATCGGGTCGGTGGAGGTGGTTTCGGTATCAAGCGCGATCCACTCAGATGACATCATTCGGGCGCACATCGCTTCAAGCGCGGCAATATCACGGACGATCACCGTATTAATTTCATGAGATGGCGCGGTGCCCAGGGTTGCGGGAGTCTGGTCAAAGAATGCCAGTTGGGTTTGCCGGGCGGGTCCGGCGGCAGGTGTTGCCTGTCCGGATAGAGATTTGAGCCGGTTTTGCAGTGTCCGAAAGTCCAGTTCACTGAAGAAAGCTTCTACTTTATCAAATGGTATATGATCGGTTTTTGCCTGCGTAAGGTCAATCTGAATATCCAGGTCTGTGCGTATGGTTGCCAACAGCCGGCTCATATCGGCGTTTGCGCGGTCGGCTTCCAGTTTGGTTTTAACCCGGGCAGGCAGCTCATTGATATGCGCGTAGATGTCCTCGAGAGTGGAATAGGTGTCAAACAGGCTGACGGCAGTTTTTTCACCAATACCGGCGACGCCCGGAATATTGTCTGATTTGTCACCCACCAGGGCTTTGTAATCCACTACCTGATTGGGCCAGATGCCCAGATACTCTTTTACATCTTTGTCAAAATAATCTTTGGCATCAGCGAGGCTTTTCCCGGCGAGATTAACGATGATGTGGTCATTCACCAGTTGAAGAAGGTCGCGGTCACCGGTGACAATTTTTACGGCCAGCCCTTTTTCCACCGCTTTCTGCGCCACACTGCCCAGAATATCATCGGCTTCAAACCCTTCCATTTCCAGGCGGGGAAACCCGAATATATCCACCATCTGGCGGATGCGCTCGATCTGCGGGCGCAGATCATCACGCATTTTGGCGCGGGTAGCTTTATATTCCGGATATATCTCATCTCGGAATGTTTTACCGGTATCGAAAGCAACAGCCAGATAATCCGGCTTATTTTGTTCCAGCAATCGGATCATCACGGAAGCAAAGCCATAAATCCCGGCTGTCGGCTCGCCGGAGCGTGTTGTGAAATGAATGCTCGGAGATGAACTCAGGGCAAAATATGTTCTATAGGCCAGCGCGTGTCCATCAATAAGGTATAAGGTTGGCGGCACGATGACATCTCCTGTCGGATGGGGATCAGGCTTCGGTGGAATGGATCAGGCTATTTCCCGGGTTTTTCGCCGCAGGATGAAATCCTGCCAGTGAATTGAAGGAACGAAATCTCTTCCGGTGGCACTCATGGTTTGCGGATACCAGTAATCATCTCCGACAGAGGCCAGGTCATCCGGGTTGGCTTTCTTTAAATCTGCTGTTGTTTCTTTTCGAATAATTCGAACCATATCCTCCGGCGGCAAGGTGACAGACATGGACAGGGTCCATTGTATATAGGTTGGCCGGATGGTAAGGTTTTCCAGTGTCCAGTTGAATGCCAGGGCAAGCCGGTTCATCGTCTCACTTAAGACGGCTGCGTTCTGCCGCTGAAGGAAATGGTTTTCCGCGCCGGGGATCAGGGCAACGGTGTATGTTGTCAAACCGTCAGGTTCAGCCGGGGTCTCCAGTTGACTCATGCGGGCAAAAAGGTCATTGGGTGCGGTTTCAGGTTGAATTTCCTCTTCCGGGACTGGCGAAAGGTTTTCTGCTACCGGAATTGGTCCGGTGATTTCTTCCATTGGAGCCGGTTCAGATGGGATTTGTCCGTCCGCTGGTGAGGCTGTCTCTAATGTGGATACAG
>CAYQTY010000200.1:0-5761 GCA_964420535.1 uncultured Leptolinea sp.
TATAGCGTAGGCGCCGATCAGCGGGGCCTCCGTCGGGGTCGGCGTTGCCGTTATGGTGGGAGTGACCGTCAGGGCTGTGGGCGTAAGATCGGTTGTGGGAGTGGCCGTTGGTGTCTCCAACGGATTTTGCGGCAGCGATTCTGTTGGAGTGGGGGTGGGGAATTCGGTGGGAAGATCAGCCGGGGGAACTTCGGTTGGGATCTCGGTGGGAATCTCTGTTGGGATTTCCGTGGGCACTTCTGTTGGAACTTCAGTTGGAATTTCGGTTGGGATTTCCGTCGGAATTTCCGTCGGGATTGGAGTCGGGGTGGGAGGATCCTGTTCAACGGGATCCTGCACAACCGGTTCTGTTGGAAGGGGGTCCTGGCTTAATGGCTTTGCATTTACAGTAGAGGTTGACGAAAATCCGGGGCTGGCCAACAGGCTGATAATGATCAAAACAATCAAAGGAATGGTTGTTATTTTCTGTCTGGTTTTCATTATTGCTCCATTAAATTTCAACCATTAATCACATTATTGGCGTCGATTGGTTGATCTGATAACTTCCAACCCCTTCGATTTACAGCAAGAAAAACCAATCTCTGTTTCACCGGGAGGTGGTGAACAGAAACCGGGCAAAAAATCCATCTTATTAAATCATCGGTCATTTAGATGATTTATTCAATACACCTTTCAAAATAGAAAAGTAAAGGATGTTTGCCATCTTCCCTGCAGGTATGAAAAGAAGACAGATACCCGAACAGTCCGGGTTTCTGTCTTCTCTTTTTCCTATCAGGTGTTACCGACTTACGATAGTCACCCTTTAGATTTTTTGATCAGTGCAAATTTTTATCAATTTCCAAATGGGGCATAGAAACCGGGATCTGGAATTGACCGGGTTCCGTTCGTTGACAACGTTGAAGCGGATGTTGATGTTATTGCCTGAGCCTGATACAAATTTGCGTAATCCAGGTACACCGATTCTTTATCATTATTCCACCAGGTTAAAACACCAACCTTACCAAATTTCGGACCGGCATTGGCTATCGTTTTTACCAGCGTACCATTTACATAGAATCCGAGCGTAGAGCCATTGGAAATGGTCTTAATGGTTGCCCATTCACCCGGGTTGACAGACTGCACCCAGTACCATGTCCCATTTGTCATAGACGTCCAGGTTCCGTTGGCGATCTTGTAGATTGTGTAAACGGACCAATCGCCCCAATATGAATCACGCACCTGCCCGATCAGGAACATGTACCCGCTGGTAAAGTCTACCGTACTGGAAGATGTTCCCGCCTGAACAAAGACACCGTATATATTATTGATGTAATTTTCCGGTGCACTACTGGAAAGAGGCATACGCATTCGTGCTTCATATGTAAAGTCGGAATAGATCGCGTCATAGGTTGCGGATGATATGGCGCCGGAGCTTGAAAGCCCGGGTGCGACCAGATAACCGCCGCTCAACGTCCATTGGCTGGTTGAGTATGCCCAACCCGCTGCGTCTGATGTAAATGTTGACGAAAATTCAATTGATAATTTCCTCGCGGCACTCCAGGGTCCGGGCAAGCCATTTACATTGATCCCACGAACCCGCCAATACCTGTCACCACGTAACGGTGAAGCCGGGGTCCAGGTCAGAACTCCCGAGGACAAAGTTACATCAATCTTATTCAAGCCAATGAAATTGGCGTATTGATCCACCTGGATCTCATAATTTACCGCATTTGCAACAGAGTTCCAGGAAAAGGTCTGATACTGGTTGGTTGTCCAGATTTTATCGGCAGGTGATGAAAGTGTGGGGGCTACCGGTAGGGGCGCCTGTTCAACCACGCGGCGGTAGTTGCTCCATGCGCTCCAGTTACCAGCCGCGTCACGGGCACGGACCCGCCAGTAATACAAAATGGCAGGAGACATGCTGGTTGGCTTGTGACTGGTCACCGTGATCGGGGTACCGGCTGTGAATTCCGCCGCCGGCCCGCCGGGTGTGTTGTAAATATGGCCGAAGAAATCGTCCATCTGGAACTGGTACGCATTGGCGCCCGCCGCCGCGGCCCAGGTAAAGGTGGGAATACCGGGGGGCAGGATAGTTCCTTCCACTGGCGCGGTCAACACCGGGACAGCAGGTGCAACGGTATCCAACGTGAGTGTGCGCGCGGCTGACCAGGCACTATTCTGACCTATGGCGTTAATCGCTTGAACCCGCCAGTAGTACAGTCCGTCTGAACCTAAACCATCACCCGGTTGATATGAATTATCAAAAGTAGTTGCGTTGAACAATGTTGTGGCAAACGTGGCCACGCGAGAAATCTGGATCCGGTATGAATCTGCAGAAAGCACATTGTTCCATGCAAACACCGGTTTACTGTTATTCACAAATGTGCCCGTTGCCGGCGACTGCAAAACTGGAGCCGTTGGAACCGGGGGTACGATGGAAACAGTGCGTGCGACCGACCAGTTTCCCCAGTTTCCAGCTACATCTCTGGCCCTTACGTGCCAGTAATAAGACTCAAGGGTGCTCAACACGGATGTGGGTTTGTATGACGTGATCGCTAAAGGCATACCCGGAGTCAGGCTGACGGGTGAAGCAAAATCAGATGTTAATGCCAGCTCTATCTCGTACACTTTCCCGCCAACTACCCCTCCCCACAGGAAAGTGGGATTGCCAACAGAGGTGGCGCCATTTAATGGAGAAGTGAGATTAGGCGCAGCCGGGGCAATGGTATCCAGTGTGAAGGATCTCGCGGCTGACCATAAACCCGCTCCATTGGTGGCATTAACCGCGCGGACCCGGTAGTAATACAGACCGTCTGGTGTGATCGGAGATGACGGGGTAAAGCTGGTTGTACCTGTGTTTCCAGTCACTTCCGGACTGGCAAACGTTGCCAGATTATCGATCTGAATATCGTAACTCACCGCTCCCGTTACCGCATTCCAGGTGAAGGTCGGGGTAGTGTTATTGGTTATGAATCCAATAGCGGGTGCCGTCACCACCGGTATACCCGGCAGGGCAGCCTGAGGAGTGAGTGTACGTACAGCACTCCAGGAACCCCAGTTGCCGGCCAGATCGCGAGCTCTTACACGCCAGGAATACTGGGTTCCCGCCACCATATTTACAACCGGTTTGTGTGAAATTGCAATAATCGGTGTCCCGGGAACTGAATCGCCAGGGGTTGAGTAATCAACCGTTGAGAAACTGCTGTCGGAGGAATATTGGAATTGATATGCATTCGCTCCAACCGCCCCTGCCCAGATAAACACAGGAGTGCCAATCGGGGTGACGTTGTTGATTGGTGAAGAAAGAACAGGTGCCGAAGGGGCTGCTGTATCAATAGTGAGCGTACGGGCTGCTGACCATGCACCGGCTCCACCAGTCGCATTTATCGAGCGAACCCTCCAGTAATATAGTCCATCGGTGGCGATCGGCGAGGATGGGGTGAAGCTGTTTGTTCCCGTGTTGCCTGTCACTTCCGGGCTGGCAAACGTAGACTGGTTATCGATCTGAATATCATAACTTAAGGCTCCCGCTATCGTGTTCCAGGCGAAGGATGGTGATGTGTTGTTTGTCACCAATCCAATAACAGGAGATGTTAAAACTGGAGCCGGTAACAGGGCAGCCTGGGTTGTTATCGACCGAGCCGTGCTCCATACGCTCCAGTTGCCGGCTTTGTCTCTTGCTCTAACCTGCCAGTAGTATGTTGTCCCAACCACCATATTGACTGAAGGCTTGTGAGAGGTTACAGCCAGGGGTGTTCCGGGAACCGTATCTCCCGGGGTGGAGTAATCAACCGATGTAAAGGTGTTGTCAGTTGAATACTGGTATTGATAATTAGTTGCTCCTACAGCCGCTGCCCAGATGAATGTGGGGGTTCCGATGGGAGTGGCTCCATCTAAAGGAGATGTCAGATTGGGCGCAGCCGGGGCGACCGTATCCAGTGTAAACGAGCGTACCGCAGACCATGCTCCCGCACCGGCGGTGGCATTCACCGCCCGCACCCGGTAGTAATACAACCCATCAGGCGTTATCGCTGAAGATGGAGTAAAGCTGTTCGTTCCTGTATTGTCGGTCACTTCCGGACTGGCAAACGTAGATTGATTGTCGATTTGAACATCATAACTGACAGCTCCCGTCACCGCGTTCCAATTGAAGGTCGGAGTTGTGTTATTCGTCACCAGGCCAATGGCTGGTGCCGTAACCACAGGCATACCCGGAAGAACGGCCTGGGTAGTGATCGACCGCAATGAACTCCATACGCCCCAGTTGCCGGCTTTGTCTCGTGCTCTAACCTGCCAGTAGTACGGGGTTCCCACAACCATATTGACGGTTGGTTTGTGTGAAGTCACAGCCAGGGGTAGCACTGCTCCATTTCCATCGGCCGTCTCGTAATCTACCGAAGTAAACGTGAAGTCTGAAGAGTAACGGAACTGATAGTTGGTTGCACCTGCGGCAACACCCCAAATGAACGTGGGGGTTCCAATGGGAGTGGCTCCATCTAAAGGAGAGGTCAGGCTGGGTGCGGCCGGGGCGACCGTATCCAACGTAAACGAACGTACCGCAGACCATCCTCCCGCACCACCGGTGGCATTTACCGCGCGCACCCGGTAGTAATACAACCCATCGGGTGTTATCGCTGAAGATGGAGTAAAGCTGTTCGTTCCTGTGTTGTCGGTCACTTCCGGACTGGCAAACGTAACCAGATTATCGATCTGGATATCATAGCTCACAGCACCGGTCACCGCGTTCCAGGTGAAAGTCGGGGTATTGTTGTTCGTCACCAGTCCAAGAGTTGGCGCCGTCACCACGGGCACACCCGGAAGAACGGCCTGGGTGTTTATCGACCGTACGGTGCTCCACGTACTCCAATTGCCGGCTTTGTCGCGCGCCCTGGCACGCCAGTAGTATGTGGTTCCCACCACCATATTGACTGTCGGCTTATGCGAGGTTACGGCCAGAGGTGTTCCGGGAACGGTATCTCCCGGGGTGGAGTAATCAACTGTTGTAAAGGTATTGTCTGCTGAATACTGATACTGATAATTGGTCGCACCTGCGGATGCAATCCAAATGAAAACAGGGGTTCCAACCGGGGTGGCACCATCAACCGGTGTTGACAGATTAGGCGCGGCAGGTGCTGATGTATCCAATGTGAAGGATCTCGCGGCCGACCATAATCCCGCGCCACCAGTGGCATTCACCGAACGAACCCGGTAGTAATACAACCCATCGGGTGTTATCGCTGAAGATGGAGTAAAGCTGTTCGTTCCTGTGTTGCCGGTTACTTCCGGGCTGGCAAATGTTATCAGATTGTCGATCTGGACATCATAGCTTACAGCACCGGTCACCGCGTTCCAGGTGAATGTCGGGGTGGTGTTGTTCGTTACCAGGCCAGGAACTGGCACCGTCACCACAGGCACACCCGGTAGAGCAGCCTGGGTTGTGATCGACCGTAATGAACTCCACACACCCCAGTTTCCGGCTTTATCCATAGCTCGGGCACGCCAGTAATACGTGGTTCCAACCACCATGTTGACTGTCGGTTTGTGTGAGGTGACTACAAGCGGCGTTCCAGGAACACCGTCACCCGGTGTTGAATAATCAATTGAAGTAAAGGTGTTATCAGATGAGTACTGGAACTGGTAATTCGTTGCTCCCACCGATGCCACAAAAATAAATGTTGGTGTACCTACCGGGGTGGCACCATCAACCGGAGTTAAGAGGTTGGGAGCAGCCGGAGCTGTTGTATCCAGGGTAAAGGATCTCGCGGCTGACCACAAACCCGCT
>CAYQTY010000200.1:5771-6587 GCA_964420535.1 uncultured Leptolinea sp.
TCCGCCGGTGGCATTCACCGCGCGTACCCGGTAATAATACACTCCGTCCGGGGTAATGGGGGAAGAAGGTGTAAATGTGTTTGTTCCTGTGTTGCCGGTTACTTCAGGGCTGGCAAACGTTGCAAGGTTATCTATCTGCACATCATAACTCACTGCTCCCGTCACCGCGTTCCAGGTGATTGTCGGGGTGGTATTGTTCGTTACAAACCCTATAGCAGGGGCGGTCACCACCGGTACGCCCGGCAGGGTTGCCTGAGTGGTAATCGACCGGGCCACGCTCCAATCACTCCAGTTACCAGCTTTATCGCGTGCTCTTACCTGCCAGTAGTACGTGGTTCCCGCCGTCATAGTGACTGTTGGCTTGTGAGAGGTGACTGCCAGGGGTGTTCCGGGGACTGTATCGCCAGGTGTTGAGTAATCTACCGTTGTAAAAGTGTTGTCCGTTGAATACTGGTACTGGTAGTTTGTAGCGCCTGCGGCAACTCCCCAGACAAATAAGGGGGTTCCAATCGGGGTGGCTCCATCCAATGGAGTTGTCAGGCTGGGTGCAGCCGGAGCAACAGTATCCAGAGTCAAAGTTCTAGCGGCCGACCAGGCTCCCGCACCACCGGTGACATTTACCGCGCGGATGCGCCAGTAATAAATACCATCAGCCGGAAGAGGAGAAGAAGGTGTAAATGTGGTGGTAGCGATGTTCTCAGCAATTTCAGGGCTGATAAATGTGGAAAGATTGTCTACCTGGATATCATAGGTTGCTGCGTTTGTTGAAGTATTCCATGTGAATTCCGGCGTAGTATTGTTGGTCACAAATCCGAT
>CAYQTY010000201.1:0-421 GCA_964420535.1 uncultured Leptolinea sp.
CATAAGAAACATTCATGGGCAGCATTATACGGGTGAAAGGGAGAACTGGCAAGGTTGATAGAATTTTGTAAATTGAGCATTATCGCTGGCGATGCTATAATCATTCAAGGTAATACTATCCTAAGGCCTCCTCCTACTTAAGCGGGTTAATGCAGGGAGGAAGGGAGATTAATGATATGGCAACGGTCGATCCTAACCAACAACAACCAGTCACCGGCACGATCCGTCAGGAAGCTCCACCGGCATTTGTCCCGCCGCCCATTTCACGGATAGAAGATACCGGGATTCCTGCCCTGTGGCTTCAAGACCTGATCTTGAAGATCATGTATTTTCAGGGGTATATGTCCGGCTTTAAGATCGCCGAAGAGATCGCGCTGCCTTTCACCGGGGTAGTGGATATCCTGATGGAAACCTTGAAACG
>CAYQTY010000201.1:431-1834 GCA_964420535.1 uncultured Leptolinea sp.
CACTGGTGGAAGTCCGTTCGTCACAGGTAGGACTGGGTGAAGGCGCTTATTTGTTCGCCATTACCGGTTCCGGTATCAGCCGCGCGCGTGAAGCGTTGGACCGCTGTCAGTATGCAGGTCCGGCGCCTGTGCAGCTTCAATACTATATTGAAGCCTGCCGTAAACAAACCCGCCGCAAAATTCAAGTGACACAATCCATGTTGTCCGAGGGTTTTTCCAGCCTGGTGCTTTCTGAGCGCATTGTAGGTCAACTGGGTCCGGCTATCAATTCCAATACTTCCATTTTTCTCTACGGACCTCCGGGAAACGGTAAAACCAGCATCGCGAAATTGATCGGCGAAATGCTGTTCAGCCAGTCAATCTATATTCCGTTTGCCATTTATGTTGACGGACAGGTCATCAAACTGTATGACGCCGTCAACCACAAACTGGCCAGCCGCGAGGAAGTTACACCGGCGGGAACCGGAACTCTGCGCGCCGGTATGAGGCGTGACCCGCGCTGGGTATATGTGCAGCGCCCGTTCATCATGACCGGCGGTGAATTGACCCTTGAAGGACTTGACCTGGTATTTGACGATGCCATGAAATTCTATGAAGCACCGTTCCAGGTGAAAGCCAACGGCGGCATTCTGCTGATCGACGACTTTGGCCGCCAGCAGGTCAAACCGCGCGATCTGTTGAACCGCTGGATCGTTCCGTTGGAAAACCGCATTGACTATCTCAACCTGCACACCGGCCGCAAGCTGGAAGTCCCCTTCGATGTTCTGGTCATATTCTCTACGAACCTTCCCCCGCGCGAGTTGGTTGACGAAGCCTTCCTGCGCCGGCTGCGCCATAAAATTGAAGTACGCAACCCAACCTATGATGAATACCGCGAGATATTCAAACGCGTGGCTGCCGGAAAGAATGTAAAATACACCGACCCCGGTTTGGCCTATTTGCTTCAGGAATGGTATATCAAGCGGAAACGGATGCCCAGAGCGTCTCATCCGCGTGACCTGTGTGATCAGATCATTGATTACGCGCGCTTCACCAACCAGGAGCCTTCCCTGACCAAGGAGTTGATCGATCCGGCGGCGGATTCATATTTCGTGGAAGTCTAAGGTTCAAAGATCATTCATGGCTATGGCGGTTCGGAAAACCAGGAATACTGGTCCATTGATTTTGCGTATCCGGTGGCTGGTAACCCTGGTTTTTTGTTTGACGTTAATTCTTCCTTCCAGTCCGGTAACCGCGGATACACCCACGCCGTTTGCCGGCAGAACGATAGCGAAAACCCTGCTATCCACCATGTCTCCCGAAGAGAAGGTAGGCCAGTTATTTCTGGTCACCTTCACGGGAACGGATGTCACTGATACATCCCATATTTATGATCTGATTGTAAACCGGCATGTGGGCGGTAT
>CAYQTY010000201.1:1853-6513 GCA_964420535.1 uncultured Leptolinea sp.
GAAAATTTCACCTATACGGAAGATCCGACCGCGTCAGTCTTTGAGTTAACCCGGTCTTTGCAGAATCTGGCCATATCCCCGGTTGAAACAGGTGAGCCTGTCCACAGGATACCGTTACTTCTTGGAATATCACAGGAAGGCGACCTGTACCCCAACGATCAGATTTTGACAGGTTTGACAGCCATGCCCAATTCCATGTCGATCGGCGCCACATGGAAACCGGAACTCGCCCGTAATGCCGGGGCGGTTACCGGCGATGAATTAAGCCGGCTCGGGTTTAATTTATTCCTCGGACCGTCGTTGGATGTGCTCGATACCATTTCCGGTTCACGGGTGGATGACCTGGGTGTGCGTTCGTTTGGTGGTGACCCCTTCTGGGTGGGAGAAATGGGAAAAAACTATATCGCCGGTATTCATGAGGGATCCAAAGGGCGGATGGCTGTGATCTCAAAGCACTTCCCGGGACGCGGCGGCTCAGACCGCCCGGCGGATGAAGAGGTTGCCACGGTCCGTAAGTCACTGGAACAATTAAAACAGATTGAACTGGCTCCCTTTTTTAGTACTGTCAGTATGAAAAACGCGCCGGAGAAAATTACCGACGGCCTTTTCATCTCGCATATCCGTTACCAGGGGTTTCAGGGGAATATCCGCGCCACCACAAAACCGGTAAGTTTTGATGCCACCGCACTCTCACAGCTTATGGGGCTTCCTGAACTGCAACTGTGGCGGGAATCAGGCGGCTTACTGGTAAGCGATAACCTGGGAAGTCCGGCTGTCCGCAAGTTTTTTGACCCCACCGGCGTTGCCTTTGACGGCCGTCAGGTAGCCCGAAACGCGTTGTTGGCCGGCAATGATCTGCTCTATGTGAATGATTTTATATCCAGTGGTGATGCCAGCGCGCACGAAACTTTGACAAAGACCATGGATTTCTTTGTTCAAAAATTCCGTGAAGACCAGGCATTCGCCCAACGTGTAAATACATCTGTGGAACGTATTCTCGCGTTGAAATACCGCCTGTACCCGAAATTCGACCCAGAGAACATTCTCACCACACAAGACAGTCTGGAACCCCTGGGCAAAAATGACCAGGTGACTTTTGACATCGCCCAGAACGCGGTTACATTGATAAGCCCGGGCGAAGCTGACCTCTCCAATGTGCTGGCTCGTCCACCCGAGATGAAAGAACGCATTGTGTTCTTTACCGATGTGATTTCAGGTAAGCAGTGTGAGAAATGCCCTGAACAGGTGACCATGGGAGTTGACAGCCTGCAGAAAGCGGTTTTACGGTTGTATGGCCCGCAGGCTGGAGGGCAGGTCACCGGAGCACGTATGTCTTCGTATAGCTATGGCGACTTGCAGCAGATGTTAAGCGGCGCGGCGGATACGGAAATTATTTCCTCTGACATACGGGAAGCGGATTGGATTGTATTCTCGTTTCAAACCATTTCTGCCGACCGGCCGGTTTCAGAGGCCATGAAACAATTGCTCTCTGAACGCCAGGATCTGGTGCGCAACAAAAAAGTGGTCGCGTTTGCCTTTAACGCGCCGTATTATCTTGATTCTACCGACATATCAAAACTGACAGCCTATTACGCCCTTTACAGCAAGATCCCATCATTTGTGGATGTGGCTGCACGAGTGCTATTCCAGGAAGTCCCCTCAGCCGGCAAACTGCCTGTCAGCGTTCCGGGAATCGGGTACGAGTTGATCAAAGTGACCATCCCCGATGCCAAACAAATCATTCCCCTGGCGCTGGATATGCCCGGTTTGCAATCAACGCCGGAGGAGTTGGTAGGTGAGGTACTTTCTCCTACTCAGGTTCCATTATTTAATGTAGGGGATAATCTTCCCCTTATGGCCGGGATTATTGTCGACCAGAATAACAATCCGGTGCCTGATGGTACGATCGCACGGTTTATTTTTACCCTGGGTGACGAAAAAAGCATCGTTCAGCAGGTGGAAACAACGACAAAAGGCGGGTACGCGCGCACGTCATTCCGCATCCCCAATTCAGGGCTGCTGGAGGTTCGAGTTATCAGCGAACCCGCATTGACCTCAGAGATTATCCGGTTGGATGTTCCGGGATCCGGTGGAGCACAGGTAACGGCTATTGCTCCCACCCCCGAGCCGACGCTGACGATGTCTCCTCAACCAACACCTCAAGTAACACCTACAGTAGTATCAGAAAGTTTCTTCACAGAAACCCGAACGCGATCCTTCGGTGGTTGGTTGGGTGGTTTAATTGTTCTCCTGGGGGCGATGCTCGGATTTTATGAATTAGCCTCGCATAAAATATCCGTCAGGTGGGGTGTGCGGTTTTCACTCCTGACAGCCCTGGTCGGAAGTTTTGGTCTGGTCGTTTATGGCCTGACCCCGATCGGACAACCGCTTCCTGAGATATGGAGCGCCCTGCTATTCAGCGGGGCAGGATGCCTGACCGGCAGCCTATTCGCCTGGATCTGGTACAAATATCCGCACTGGATCGCCGGAAAAAGTGACTGAATCAGCGCATCAGGGCAGCCAACAGGCTGAAGGCGGTTAAACCCACCGAGAGCCAGAGCAGTGTCCGTTCGGGATTGGTAGACATATAGTCACCCGGCCGGCGGGTTTTGGTTATGGGGTGGGTGACAGATGCAACACGGTCTCCCAGCAGGCTTTCCTGAAACGCTTTGATCGTCGGGGGGCGGTCATCAGGATGCAGGTTCATTGCCCACGAAATGGCTTTTTCTGTGCGCGGGCTGACTTCAGAATTTATCTGTTGAATGGGCAGCAGGCTTTCTGGATGTAGAAACCGTTCACGCGCGTCCGCGGGTGGTGTATTTGTCAATAAGTGGTACAGAGTTGAACCGAAGGCGAAAATATCGGACCGGATATCCGTATGCCCGCTATCTCCACCATATTGCTCAAGAGGGGTATACAGGGCTGTTCCCTGGCCTTGCAGGATGGTAATGGTAATTTCGCCCGGCGCCAGAACTTTGACAAGACCGAAGTCCACCAGTTTCAACAAACCAGATGGCGTCTGTTTCAAGTTGCTGGGTTTGATATCGCGATGCAGTATGGGCGGTTCCTGGCTGTGCAGGTAGGTGAGGGCATCCGCAAGCTGATTGGCCCAACTTAGCACCAGGTTTTCATCCAGGAATTCACCATTCTGCCGGGCTTCCATCATTAGCATGCGCAGGTCTTTGCCGGGGATGTAATCCATCACCAGATAATCCAGACTTCCAATAGAGAAGAAATCGGATACCTTGGGTAAATTGGGATGGTCGAGGCGGGCTAAAACCGTAGCTTCGCGCAGGAATTGGTCGCGGGCTTCTTTGACCAGTTCAGCAGGCAGGCTGCGGTCGTGTTCCACCTCTTTCAGGGCAGTTTCGCGGCCTTCGAGACGCATGTCATCCGCCAGGTAGATGCAACCCATACCACCCTGGCCAATGATTCGCCGGATTCGATAGCGGCCTCGCAACACATCCCCGGTATTCAATGGGACAGGCATGCGTTTGCTTTCTCTTCTCTTCCCGGATGGCATGGATCTTTCGGCGTAGAATTAACCAGGCTATCCTGAGATTGCATAAAGCGGACAATTTCTGCTATATTATACCCCGTAGGGATTCAATAAACTTCAGGAATGCGCCATGGCCAGACAGCATGAAACGAACGGACTTCCGGAATCTCCGGTATTTATTGCCCAGAGCGGGGTATTGAGCGGGCAGCGGTGGTCAATAGACCGGGAGTTGACCATTGGCCGTGACCCCATGTGCTCACTGGTAATACCGGACCGGCAGGTTTCCCGCATTCACGCGCGATTGACGTTAACCCCGGATGGCATTCAACTGGAAGACCTGGGAAGTAAAAATGGCACATTTTCCAACGGGGAACAGGTCATCGACCCGGTTATTTTGACAGATGGCGACGAAATACAGGTCGCGATGGTACAGACATTCATATATCTTAGCTCTGATGCCACTATGCCTTTGGAAACAACCATGAAGCCGACGCATCCCAAGTCTCGCCGTTTGCGCATAGATATGAGATCCAGGCGGGTATGGGTACGGGGTGCCGAAGTGATCCCGCCGCTTTCGGTGCCTCAGTTCAAGGTACTGCAAATACTAAATGAGAATCCGGGCGAAGTGGTTTCTCGGCAGGATCTCATTTCGCAGGTGTGGAGCGATGACGTTTCGCAGGGGGTTTCCGATCAGGCGCTCGACGCACTGATACGTCGGCTTCGTGACCGTATCTCACTGATTGACACTGAGCATGAATACCTTGTCACCGTACGCGGGTATGGTTTTCGGATTAATAATCCGGAAGAGTAATCTTTTCTTTATTACCATCATGGTTCCGGCTGCGCCGGTTTGTTTGATATTACATAATATTGATATTTTTTAAATAATAGTTTATTACCTTAGGTAGTACACTCTCTTTACCAGGTTGTTTAGATATGGATGATTTATCTCAGGTGATGTGATATGCAAAGACGAACATATCCTTTTCTATTGATTATTATGGTTATTCTGATCTCGTTATGCGCTGGTTCTATTGGCGGGGCGGGTATCATGTTATTTGCGTTAAATACCGGATTTTTCTCTCAAAGTATGGGCGTTTCACAAACACAGACACCGGCGGTAACGGGTGAAGGTGACCAACCGGCAAAATTGTTCATTTC
>CAYQTY010000202.1:0-1416 GCA_964420535.1 uncultured Leptolinea sp.
GTAAACGTTTATTCGCAACGAAAAATGGAAGCCTTTTTTGAAAAGTATCTGAGATAATTTAATCATCCAAGGAATCAAATTATCCCAGATACTTTTTGCTTTCTTTTTCCCGATGCAGCAGAATTATTTTCCTGCCGGTAAAAGAACGGGATATCTGTATCAATTAAATACGAACGCAGCGGCTCGTGATCCAGACTGTCAAGAACAGCCGGCACCAGGGCAGCCGTCATTTCGCGGTAGAGCAGATGGTCCGGCTCAATGGAGACAATCGGGCCAGCGGCGCATAATCCCATGCAGCCCACTTGCTTAACGCGGACAGTATCACCCCAACCGCGCGCCGTGATCTCATGTTCAAACGCGGCAAGGATCTCATGGGAACGCGAAGACACACATCCGGTTCCGGCGCAGACGTGGATGCGGTGCTTAAACCGTGTTTCTGCCGCCTGCTCCTGTTCCATCACGGCCAGGAGTTCGTCATTAGTCATTGCCGATCCACTCCCTGACACGTTTTTTCATTGCGTTCATCGAAACCTTGCCCACCACATCGCCATCCAGGATCACAACCGGGGCCAGACCGCAAGCCCCCACGCAGCGCGCTGATTTCAGGCTCAATTTGCGGTCAGGCGTTGTCTGCCCTGGTTCCAGGCCGTATTCTTCCTTTAGCCAATCCAATATCTCGCCCGCCCCTTTGATATAACAGGCTGTACCGGTACAGATGGAAATGACATGTTCGCCCGGCGGGGTAAGGTTGAAATAGTTATAAAACGTAGCCACCCCGAAAATCTTCGAGGGTGGTACGTTCAGACTTTCAGAAATATATTCCAGTGTGGCAGAACTCAGGCAGCCGAAAGCATCCTGGGCCGTGTGTAATGTTTCAATAACGGCATCGGGGTTATAACCATAGCGGCGCATAGTGGCATCCACCAATTTCCATCGCGGGTCATCATCTGGTGGTACCGGTCTTTTCTGAGTGAACACGCCGTAATCCGGTTTAAAAGAATCGCTGGATAACCATACGGAACAGGTCGCTTTCCGTGAGAATGCCGACCAGTTTCTTTTCTGCATCCAGGACGGGCAGGCTGTGGAATTTGTTTTCCAGCATCAACCGGGCCGTGTCCAGCAGAGTGGTTTCAGGGGTAATGGTTATTACATTGGTGATCATGATCTGGGATACCGAATTGGTGAGTACTTTCAATGATTCTTCCTGGTTATTGCGTGAAAGGAAACGGGAATTGTCATTGCTGAGCAGATCGGTACGGGTGATTATACCCTTCAGTTCGCCATCTTCCACAACAGGCAGGGCGCGAATGCGCTCGGCGCCCATCAACCGGTGTGCTTCCAGCAGTGAGTCATCCGGCCCCAGGGTGACCACATGGCTGGTCAGATCGATCTCCAGGTCACCGGCAGTGATGATCG
>CAYQTY010000202.1:1426-6509 GCA_964420535.1 uncultured Leptolinea sp.
GGCTGGTCATGTATTCGCGGGCGCGCAGGTCCAATTTCAGATCAGGTAGTTCCGCCAGGATGAAGCGGAAAATATCAGAGGTGGTAATGATACCCACCATTGCGCGGTTGTCGTCAACCACAGGGATGGCAGTGATCTTGTTTTCAAGCATTACACGGGCTGCCTTGGGCAGCGGACCGGAAGCAGGAACGGTGATGGGGTTTTTGGTCATGATTTCTTCGACCACGGCATCTTTGAGGTCAACGTCAGTTGTCCACGCGTTTTCGTTTAACGCGGGGATATCCGTTCGCAGCAAGCCACGGCGGGTGACGATACCCACGAGTTTTCCGTCTTTCATAACCGGCAGGGCACGGATCTTTTCCGCGTCCATCATTTTGCGGGCATCAAATAACCGGGTATCCGGGCTGATGGTTTTCACCGGCGAAGACATCCAATTGCGAATAATACCGTTTTTCATTTCATCCTCCGTCTGATACGTTCACTTTCAGTATAGACAGATTCAAGGCAAAATTCGTCCATCTTCCGGGGGGAATCTGGTCATTGATTCAGATGAAATCTACCTGAATGCGGATACATATAAATAATTACCGCAACCAATGGTAAGCCTATTGACTTTATAAAACATCTGTTATATTATAAGCATTGTATAACACATGTTATATATCAAGTGTTACACACGAGGAAATTGTGATGATGCCACCGAAAAAGAAATTTTACCTCAACCAGATCGTGGATGCCGCCTTCTCCATCCTCAAGCGTGACGGATTCCCCGCCATCACCGCCCGCAGCATCGCTGCTGAACTGGGCTCCTCTACAACCCCCATCTATTGGGCACTCGAATCGATGGATAAAGTGGAAGACGCCCTGAGATCGAAATCACTGGAGCTTATGGCGGAATATCAGGCAAAGAAATATACCGACAACGTGTTCATCAACCTGGCTGTCGGATATGTGGAATTCGCCCGACAGGAGCCCAACCTGTTCCGCTTCCTAGCCATTGAACGCCAGAAGCCGCTTGACGTCAAAGAGGAAGGGGTGTTGGAAGACGCCCTCACCCGCCAGATTGGTTTCAAACCTCCGGTCAAATCATCGTTTGGTGAGATTGACCAGAAATCCATGGACGAACTCACTCTTATGTCGTTTATCTTCAACTATGGCCTGGCGGTGGCAGTCTCCGCGAACATGCTGAAGTTTGATAGCGAAGAAGAGATAAAAGACCTTGTCACCAGAGCCGGCGGCGCGTTTTACCTGTGGCAGCAGTCACCTCAAAAAGACCAAATCTAACAACATAATAAATAAGGAATAAGAATGAAAAAGACACTTGTACTCATTGGCCGTATCCTGGCCCTCACCATCATCGGGTTGATTGTGACAATTATTTCTTCGTCAGTCACCCCGCAACCGGAAATCGTACGTGCCGCGGAAAACTCCGCGAATATAAATGCTCTCTTCCTTCTGTTGGTTGAACGTTTTGTAGTGGCATTGATTTTTGCCTTTATCCTGGAAAACACAGTGATCCGCGGTTGGAAACTGGCCGGATATATGGTGTGGGCAGTTTTTGGCATCACCACCTTCATGACCCAGATCGAAACCATCATCTTCGGCAGCGCATTCCCCGGGCTGTCTGTGCCGGATGTTCTGATGTTTATGTTGACTGCCTTCGTTGGAACCGTGATGTATGTTCCGCTGGCCATTCTGGTGATGGGCAAGTGGAAAGGAACGAATCCTCCAAACCGCCCTCTATTCAAAAAAGATTACCTGCCCAGGGTCGCCCTTATCGCTGTGATCTACCCTGCGATTTACCTCTTCTTTGGCCAGTTTGTGGCGATGCAATTCGCAGCGGTACGTGAATTTTATGCCAACTCCACCACGATCATCACAACTCAGCCGCTGTTGACCATCATCCAGATCATCCGCGGCGCGTTGTGGGTGGTTGCCGCCCTGCCGCTGCTGGTGATGTTTGACAAACGCTGGCAAACCATCACAGCCATCGCGGCCAGCTTTTCATTGCTGCCTGCCATTCTGCTCATCCTGGACAACCCGCTTATGCCGCCGGCCGTGGCTCACGCGCATTTGATAGAAATGGCGTCATCTATGCTGCTGTTCGGCGCCGTCACCGGATGGATCATGACAGGAGAGAAAACCAGGGAAATCGAAGATGGTAAAACAAGGTCAAAAGTAGCCGCCTGATTGCATTGAAGAGAACATCTCAAGTATCAATGCGAGTCATATGCAAAGTAGGGGCGGGTTAATAACCCGCCCCTACACGATGCAATCCTTAATCCTCACATTTATACCGGGTCAATCACTTCCGCCGAAGCGGTTTAAAGCGATCAGCGCGGCAGATACCACGGCAATGGATAGTGCGAAAAGAAGTGTATCCATAGCCCCATTCCATTTGACCAGATGCTCAAGGAACTTGACCACCATGACCAGTATGACCACCCCGCCAAGTTTACTTTTCAACTCATGTAGGTCATGTGAGAGCATCCACTCAGGTAAAGTGAGTTTGGCAATATACATCTCAAACAGACCAACGAAAAAATATACAACGCAGTGGCGATCAATAACTATCCATGACCTCTATTAACGCGACCGCCACATAGTCATCCTGTGCGGATGACATCAGAATCAGTTGAATGGTTTTAAAAACCTTAACGCCACCCCAAACGATGCCAGCAACAATGAAAAAATGCCGACATAACCGATGTACCGGGTTTTCTCCATGATTTTTGACATTATTTAATCCTGAATGTTGTTATTTCTCATCCAGCGTGACGATACCCTTGCGCAGCGCATATAACGCTGCCTGAGTGCGGCTGGACACATTCAACTTGGTCAGAATTCGGCTTACATGGGTGTGCACGGTGGCCGGGCTGAGAACAAGCATCTTCGCGATCTCCTGGTTGCTGTATCCCTGTGCCATCATCCGCAGCACTTCCACCTCACGGTCAGTCAACTCTTCAGCCGGTTTCTCTTCTTCTGCCGGTCCGCGGAATTGCTGCAGCACCTGACGGGTGACAGCCGGATGCAGCGAACCTTCACCCTGTGAAACCTGATGGATGGCTTTCACCAGGTCCGCCGGGTTTGAAGCTTTCAACAGGTATCCGATGGCCCCGGCATTTAATGATGGCAGAACCTTGTCATTGGTGCTGAAACTGGTCAACACCAGCACATTAACATCCGGAGCCTTTTGTTTGATCTGACGCGTGGCTTCGATGCCGTCCATTTCAGGCATTACCAGGTCCATCAACACTACCTGGGGTTGAAGTTTCACAGCCTGGTCAACGGCGTCCGCGCCGTTGCTGGCTTCTCCCACCACCTCGATCCCGTCCTCGGTATCCAGCATGGCGATCAAGCCTTTTCGAACGACCGGGTGATCGTCAACCACCAGTACGCGGATATTTTCACTCATATTTTCACCTCAACAGTCAGGCTGGTCCCGCTTCCGGGGGTACTTTGAATGGCCAGGGTGGCGTTCAGGCTTTCAGCCCGCTCACGCATGGTGCGCAGCCCGATACCGCCTTTGCCGTTTTCTTCGGTGTCAAATCCGATTCCATCATCTTCGATCTTCATCAGCACAGTGTGACCGCTCTGTATCACGTGCACCATCACATTCTTCGCGCGGGCATGTTTGACCACGTTGTTCAATGCTTCCTGCGCGATTCCGTACAGCATCTCTTCAATTTTAGCATCCAGCATCACATTCACACGCCATTTCAGGGCGGTTTCCAAACCCAGTTGTTCTTCCACCGATCGCAGCCGCTGGGTGAGAGCGCCCTGAAGGCCGGCTTGATCCAACACCGAAGGCCGCAATTCAAAGATCAACAGCCGCATTTCTTTTAACGCCTCAGAGGTCGATTCTTCCAGGTTTTTCAGGTAGGTTTCCACTGCTTTCAGGTCACCGCCATCCAGTTTCTTTTTGGCAGCCTGTGTATATAACGCCATGCCATAGAGCAGTTGATTCACCGAATCATGCAGTTCCCTTGACAGGCGGTGACGTTCCTCGACCACCGCCATTTCCTGCACCTGCTTTGCCAGCCGCGCGTTTTCCACCGCCACGGCTGCCTGGTTGGCAAACAACTCAATCAGGCGGACATCATCCTGGGTAAATCCGTGTTCCTTATTAACCACATCCAGCACGCCGATGATCTGCCCGCGTACTTTCAACGGAATTGCCAGCAGCGAAACCGGCGCGCCGGCCGTCATGCCGTCTTTAAACCCGGGACGGTTATTGATCAACAGAGGTTCGCCACGGCGGACCGCGAGCCCGAGAAGCGCCTGCCCGATGGGAACCCTGCCGGTTTTTTCACGTGATTCGCCGGTGGAATACATGATACGCAGCCATTCCTCCCCTTCCACCAACCCGATGGAGCTTCCGCGTGCGGATGTCAGCCGCTGCGCCTCGGTACAAACGATTTGAAGTACCTCTTCCAGCTCTAGTTTTTGCAGCAGGGCAAGCGTTATTTGATGCAGTGATTGCGTCTCCAGCAGGCGGTCACGGGTGGCCTGGTAGAGCTGCGCGTTTTCCAGTGACAAAGCGATAGACCCGGATATGGCTTCAGCCAGCGAGATCTGATTCAAGGTAAACGGTTCATACCGGCCGCGCCGGAAAGCGATGACCATGCCCATGATCCGGTTATTGCCGGTGATCGGCACCGCGAGGGCCACATCTGCCGACAGTTCAGTCAATATGGAAGGAGAAATACGGTGATCCGAGCTAACCCGGGCAGATGAAACCGATGCCCGGCGGGATAGTACATGATCCACCAGCAGGTCGGTGGATGAATCGAGGCTGGTAGAAAATATGCGGCCGCGTTCGGTTTCAGATACCCCTCCGCTGGCAACCAGCGGAATGCACAGGCCGTCTGCCGTCACCCAGTAAACGAGGCATCCGTCGGCATCGAGTGAAACAGACATTTCCCAGGCCACGCGGTTCAACGCGCGCTGGAGGTCACCTGAATAAGAGGCGGGAAGTGAAAAATCGGGCAAAACAGGTAGTGTCATAGGAGTGGTATGAAAATTGTATCAACAATGTAGCAGAACACCACTTTCTGGTAGATAAATTATGTGTAAACCTTGG
>CAYQTY010000203.1:0-6483 GCA_964420535.1 uncultured Leptolinea sp.
TGGAAATATCTGCCGGTACGGCATGCCGGACAACCCGTTAAGACCGCTTCCGCGCAACAGGTGCATGAGAATGGTCTCCACCTGGTCATTTGCCGTATGTCCGATAGCCACAGCCTGCATGGAAAGGGTTTCAGCCTGCTCCAGCAGCCAGGTATACCGGCACTGCCGGGCGGCTTCTTCCACCGATAATTTCTTTTCGCGAACCACGGCAGGCACGTCGGCTCCGCCGGAAATAAAAGGGATCCCCATACGGTCCGCCAGGCCAGCCGCTGCCTGTTCGTCTCGTTCAGCCTCATCGCGCAGGTGGTGATTAAAATGCGCCGCGGTGACCGTGAAGCCTGCCTGCTTCAGGCTGACCAACAGACTTAGACTGTCAGCCCCGCCTGAAAACGCGGCGAGTACCCCTTTACCAGGGTCCAAACGGCATTTGTCAACACAACAGGAACGAAACGTCTCTAATTTCACAGCTAAATTATACCTATTGACATTCTGTATAGACTAATTCCCAATATCCACTATCACAAATATGAAAGATTCATTAAAATAAGCTAAAATCTCTCCGTTAATGCAAGCGTTGCGGATAGTTTTGCACTATACTTGATTGAACAGTGGTTTGCGCTCCAATTGAGAGGGATTATGGCGGAAAAAATTCTGATCGTCGATGACGACCTCGAAACTTTGCGTCTCGTTGGCTTAATTCTGGAACGGGGCGGTTATCAGATCGTTGCTGCCAGCAATGGACAACAGGCATTAACTCTTGCCCATACGGAATCACCCAATCTGATCATCCTTGACGTCATGATGCCCGATATGGATGGCTATGAGGTGATGAAGAACCTCCGGCAGGATACGGCCATCAGTACCATTCCTGTGTTAATGTTCACAGCCAAAGCCGGTATTGAAGATAAGATCACCGGCTATGAAACCGGGGTAGATGACTACCTCACCAAACCGATCCATCCGGCGGAGCTGGTGGCGCACGTTAAGGCGGTTCTCAGCCGGGCAGCCAGTAAAGCGAAAGAATCTGAAACCAATTGCAATGTGATGGGCTTCCTCGCGCCTCGGGGCGGGCTGGGAGTCTCGACACTGGTAATGAACCTAGCAATCGCCATATACAACAAGACCCAGAAATTCACGGTCGCGGCTGAAACCATCCCGGCATTCGGTTCCTGGGCATGGGAACTCGGCCACTCGGATTCCGAGGGATTGAACAAGATCCTCAAGACCGCGCCGGAAAATATCAACCGCAACCTTGTCAAAAATGAACTGATCCTCACCACGTATGGTATTCACCTGTTGATGGCATCACCCAAACTGAAGGATTTGGATCTTACAGGTGCCACAGCACAGCTTCAGGCCATGCTGCGTGAATTGACTGAAATGTGCGAATACCTGCTGCTGGATATTGGTTCTCCCTGCAACCCGAACTGGCAGCGTGTTTTGAGCACCTGCAATGAAGCCGTGATTGTTGTAGACCCGGATCCAATCACCATGCGCCGTTCCAAAGCCTTGCTGCAGGAAATCGAAACCCTCGGGTTTGGTAAATCGAGAAAAGTGACCGTGGTTGCCGTCAACCGCGCACGGTCTGATATTCAATTGACTCTGCCGCAGATGCAGGAAGCCCTGGGTGTACCGGTTGCCATTCTGATGCCTCCGGCTCCCGAATTGGCCTACCAGGCGGCCACCCGCTCGGTACCGCTATCCATTGCCCAGCCTGACAGCCTGATTTCGCAGCAGTTCATCCGCCTGACCGACACCCTGTTAACGAAAAAGTGACGTTCACAGAAGAAACGCGGCACGCATTGGAGCGGGCATTTGATCTTGTCCGGTCATCTTCATGTTGCGTGGCGTTCACCGGCGCCGGAATTTCTGTGCCTTCCGGCATCCCCGACTTCCGCTCGGTCAATACCGGCCTGTGGACCCGTATTGACCCCATGGAAGTGGCGTCACTTACCGCCTTCCGCCGCCGCCCGGAAGTTTTCTTCAACTGGCTTGAACCTCTGGCGGTGAACATTCTCAATGCCTCCCCGAACCCGGCGCATGCCGCCCTGGCTGACCTGCAAAAAGCCGGCTGCGTTCAAACCGTAATTACCCAGAATATCGACCGGCTTCACCAGAAAGCCGGCGCGAGCGATGTCATCGAGCTGCATGGAAACATAGGGTTACTCCTATGTCTGAAATGCCGCTGTGACTTCTCCCTCGAACAGTACCGGACTTCCTGGCTGGAAGAGCATACCCTGCCGCGATGCCCGCATTGCGGCACGTTACTGAAACCGGATATTGTTCTCTATGAAGAGATGCTCCCGGCGGATGCCTGGAATCAGGCGGAATACATATGCCGGCACGCGGATGTCATTATTATCGCCGGGACGTCACTTGAAGTGATGCCAGCCGCGTCACTCCCTTTGGAAGGGTATAACCATGGCGCGAAACTGGTGCTCATGAATCTTTCACCCACTTCCATGGATCAGATCGCCCAGTCCGTGATCCCGATGGATGTGGCTGAGAGTCTTCCGCTGCTGGCCCGCGCTGTACTGTCTTAACGCGCGCCTTTGCGTCCGAACTGCCGTTCCAGCAGGTCTATCGACAGGTGGATCATGGTCGGCCGGCCATGCGGGCAGGTACGCGGTGACCGGCATCCTTCCAGATCAAGCAGCAATGCCTTTTGCTCGTCCACAGATAGAATTTGCCCCGCTTTGACTGCTGCCCGCTTGCAAATACGCGCGACTAATTTTGCCTCGCGCTGGTCCTGCAAGGGGGTTTCGTCTTCTTCAAAATCTTCCACCAGAACCTGTAGCGCGGCTGCCGGATGCATACCAGCCAGTATCACCGGGATGGAACGGATGCGGAAGACATGGGTTCCAAAAGGTTCCACATCGAATCCAAATTGTTTTAGTATTGGTAATTGGTCAGTTACCACGCGTGCAGCCTGCGGCGGTAATTCCACCATCTCCGGCTGCAACAATGTCTGCGCAGCCATCGTTCCGGCGGTTTGACCCATCATGCGTTCGAAAAGAATGCGTTCGTGGGCGGCATGCTGGTCAATCAAGTACAGGCCGTCCGGCGCTTCAGCTACAAGGTAGGTGGCTCCGATCTGTCCGACCAGTCGCAATAACGGAAGAATGCCGGACGAAAAAACCGGCGGTTGGGGTGACGTTGACGACTCTTCCATCCCGATGGCTGATTCTTCTTCGGGTTCATGGTTGGTATCAGCCGCCATTTGCCAGTCCGGCGAAACCAGTGGAGGCTGCGGTTGTTGGGCATAATCCCAGCGGGTTGGCTGCAAGTTGGGAACCGGTGAAGAAGCCAGCAGCGCCCGGCGTACCCCGCGTTGAACAATGCTGAATACGGTATCCTGGTTGCGGAAACGTACCTCAGCCTTCGCCGGGTGTACGTTCACATCCACACCCTCCGGATCAATCTTCAGCAAAAGCGCCGCGGCCGGAAAACGCCCGACCATCAGCAGTGTGTGGTATGCCTGCATCAACGCGCTGCTCAATGCCGGGTCCTGCACCCAACGGCCGTTCACAAAAAAGGTGATATCCCGGCGGGTGGCGCGGGTAATGGAAATGGGGCTGATGAAACCCTCCAGAGAGAGACCATCTTCCTGCAGCAACACTTCAACCATCTGTTTGGCCAGATCAACACCATAGAGCCCGGCCAGCACTTCACGCCGGTTCCCGTTGCCCGGCGTATTCAGGCTAAAGCGCCCATCCTGCTCCACACTGAATCGGATTTGAGGATACGCCAGCGCGTAGCGCGCCACCAGCGAGTCGATCTGAGATTTTTCTGTGGCATCGGTTTTCAGGAACTTCAGGCGGGCGGGAACCGTAAGGAACAGGTCTTCCACGCGCACTGTAGTGCCGCCCGGCAATCCAGCCGGGTCAAACTGGCGTTCTTTGCCGTCTTCCACTACCAACCGCGCGCCGGCCGTGTCAAGTTTAGTTTTCGATTCCAGGGTCATGCGCGAAACGGAGGCAATGGAAGCCAACGCCTCACCGCGAAAACCAAGTGAGGTGATATGGAAAAGGTCATCCGCTGTGCGTAATTTACTGGTGGCATGCCGAGCCAGCGCGACTCGCATTTCATCCATTGAGATGCCGCAGCCGTCATCACTGACCTCGATCAGGCGTTTACCCGCCCCCTCCACACGGATAGAGATCCGGGTGGAACCGGCATCCAACGCGTTCTCCACCAGCTCTTTAACCACCGAAGCCGGCCGTTCGATTACTTCGCCGGCCGCGATCTGGGATGCTACTTCATCAGGGAGTATACGGATGCTCACATAAGCCTGCCCGGCATGATTATAATCAACCTGTCTGTCAGTGGTGTGAATTCTCCACTCCGGCACAGAAAGGAATTGTTTTGCTGCAATCTGAAAAGTACACCACATTATTGTTTGATCTGGATGATACCCTGTATGAATCTTCCACCGGTGTGTGGCAGGCGATTCGCGAGCGGATAGGACTGTACATGCATGAGCGGTTGGGGCTGGAATGGGATATTATTCCAAAGTTGAGAGCCAACCTGTTTGCCACATACGGCACCACCCTGCGCGGATTGATCATCCTTTATGATGTTGACCCGCAAGATTATCTGGATTTCGTGCATGATATTCCCATGAAGGATTATTTGAAACCCGATGACAACCTTCGCCGGATATTGGAAAGCTACCCTCAGCGCAAGATCATCTTCACCAATGCCGACCGCGGCCACGCGAACCGGGTTCTTGACGCGTTGAACCTTAAAACCCAGTTTGAACGCATCATCGATATCCGCGACATGGAACCGCATTGTAAACCCATGATCGAAGCCTTCCAGTACGCCTGCGGTATGGCGGATGTCGACCCTGCCCGGGCGGTGATGCTGGACGATTCACAGCCTAACCTGGCGGCTGCCAGGTCAATGGGAATGGGGACCATTCGTGTGGGGTCCACGCAACTCTCGTGGGATTATGATGAATGCATCCCCCGGATCCATGATCTCCCGGATGTCCTGTCTTCCAATGGACACACGCGGACAAAAGTTGACTGATGGGCGATTACCTGATTCCTTTTCTCGTGGCAGCCGTGATCGTGGTTATCAATATAGCCCTCTGGTCATCGCTAAGCAGCAAGAAGACCACCAGAGACTCCGCCCGCTGGGCGCAGATCAGCCACTCCATTCAGAAACCATTCGAAAAAGAAGACGCGTTATTAAAAGAATTATCAGTGCGGGTTAACCGTTTGAAACAAAAACCTGACAACAGTATGGAAAGCGATAAAAATGACCAATCTTAGTCCTGAACTTGATTCCGAACCGGAGGAACAACTGGAAAAAATCCAACCTCTGCGCCTCGTTTTGACAGCCATGTTTGCGACCCTGCTGGCACTCGGGCTGTTCTTCGGCGGGCTGATCTCCGGACTTTATATTCCGGATAATATTGTCGCGAGCCTGGCGTTGCCGGGTATAAATCAGAAATCCCCGGCCATCAACGGTGAAGAAAACGCGTTGAGCCGTGACGACCTCTTCAAGCCCTTCTGGCAGGCGTACGACCTGGTCAAATCGGATTTCGTCGAACAGCCGGTAGATGAAGAGAAAATGATGCAGGGCGCCATCCGCGGCATGATGGAATCACTGGACGATCCGCATTCATCCTATATGGATCCCGATGAGTACCGCCAGATGGCTGACCCGCTTGAAGGTGAATATGAAGGCATCGGAGCCATTGTGGATATCAAGGGCGACTATGTGACATTGATCAGCTTCTTCCCCGGTTCGCCGGCGGAGCTTGCCGGTTTAAAACCCGGTGATATGGTGCTGGAAGTCAATGGCAAGGATATGACCGGGATTGACGGCAACCTGGTGTTAAAACAGATCCGCGGACCGGCGGGAACAGAAGTAACCCTGAAGTTAAAACGGGAAAACCAGGATGAACTGGTAGAAGTAACTCTTAAACGGCAAAAGATCACCATGAACAGCGTTGAAGGCAAAATGCTGGAAAACGGTATTGCCTATATTCAACTATTGACCTTCGGCGAAAAAACCAACGATGAATTGATCGCGGCATTGAAAAAAGTGATGGAAGAAAAACCGAAAGGTTTGATCCTTGATATGCGCAACAACGGCGGCGGATACCTGACCACATCCATCGAGGTGGCTTCTCAATTCTTGAAAACCGACGTGGTTCTGTATGAAGAATATGGAACCGGTGAGATGAAGACATTCCACACTAAATCGGGCGGCATCGCGAAAGATATCCCCATGGTGGTGTTGATCAATGGTGGTTCCGCCAGCGCCTCAGAGATTGTCGCCGGCGCGCTGCAGGATACCGGCCGCGCCACATTGGTGGGAGAAAAATCGTATGGCAAGGGCTCTGTGCAGAACTGGATCCCGCTGGATAACCAGGAAGGCGCTGTACGTATCACCATTGCCCGCTGGCTCACCCCGGACAAACGCCAGATCAATGATAAAGGCCTTGAACCCGATATTGAGGTGAAATTG
>CAYQTY010000204.1:0-672 GCA_964420535.1 uncultured Leptolinea sp.
TAGCGGTGCCACAGGGCAGTACTGGTGACCCCGGTGATAAAACCACGCACGATCACTTCCACCGGATAGGGCGTCACCTCCCGCACAACCGCGGCGTTTGGGTCAGGAATGGCAAGGATATGATTGGGAATGATCCCGGACGTCTGTTCAAACCACCAGGCAGCCAACAAATTGAGTACCTGACCTTTATACGGCACCACGGCCAGATTACGGTCAAATGCCGAAAGCCGGTCAGTGGTGACAATCAACCGGCGCTGGTCCGGCAGCGTGTACCAGTCCCGCACTTTTCCGGTATTCCGTCCCGGCAGCGGCAAGTCACTGGTCTCAAATGCCGCGGGGATCATAGCAAGGATGGATTCATCAGAAAGCGTCAAAGCAACCTCCGGTCAGAGTTGGCTGGCGAAACGCACACCATTCACAAACAGGGGCAGACCAAAATGATCGGGCCTGTTAGCACGGTCGGGGGTCTGAAAGGCGAGAATATTGTTTTCGGGGTGGGGCATTAATCCCAATACATTCCCCTTCATATTGCACACCCCGGCAATATCCAGCACCGACCCGTTGGGGTTTTGCGGATAGGCTCCAAGCGCGGGCTTTCCATCAGAGTGGGTATACACAAGAGCGACCTGATCGTTGTCTACCAGGGTCTGAGCGTACGCGGGTTCGTTGACT
>CAYQTY010000204.1:682-1900 GCA_964420535.1 uncultured Leptolinea sp.
TGACTTTAAAATTGCCTTCGCCGTGGGCTACAGGGCAGTCGATCAGTTGATCCAGACCGCGTGTCCACACGCACTTCTGTGAGACGGGTTTCATGGTTACCCAGCGGCACTCAAAATGGTTGCCCTGGTTGAATGTTAATGTGGCTCTTCGGGGTTCTTTATTCCGCGTTCGGTCTGGCAAAATACCCGCCTTGACCAGCGCCTGAAAACCATTGCAAATACCGATGACCGGTTTATCGGCTTCCAGGAAGCGGCTGACTTCATCGGTGAAGTACGAGTTCAGGTCAAGCGCCAGCAGACGACCGGCGCCCAGCGCGTCTGCATAAGAAAAGCCTCCGGGAACGACCAGCATCTGGAACATCGCCCAGTCAATATTTTCTTCAAATAGTTGCTTGATCGGGTAAATAAAGGTTTCCGCTCCAGCCATTTCCAATGCCGCGGCCACATCGTGGTCACGGTTGATGCCGGGGGCGAAGAGGATCATCGCGCGGGGTTTCATAGTGTCTGCCTATCCTTCCATGCCCCCAGCATACGGGTCAGGCTGACGGACATACTATCTTTACCGTCTTTCACGGCATGCAATACCGGGTTGCTTTCCACTTCCCCGATTTGCTGCCAGGGGAGTTGCCCCATGATCGAGGCAAACAGGTCCAATGCGGCGGGAGCAATCTCCACTAAGAGGCAACCTCCGGTTTCACCAAACAAAACCCGCGGCGGGTCAACCAACCCATCCAGGTCCAATCTCGCTCCTTTGCGCCCCGCCATGCACATTTCAGCGGCGGCTACAGCCAGTCCGCCTTCGCTCAGGTCGTGGCAGGCAGCCACCAGACCGCGGGTGACAGCTCCATAGAAGGTACGGTATACCTCCGGGTTAACCAGGCTGCAGGCGGGAATGCCTTCGTCCACCGTTTGCAGCGGGTTGACCAGGTTGTAATGGCTTCCGCCAAACACCGGCTGAAAGTCACCCACAAGCAGTAACAGGTTGCCGGCCTTCTTCAGATCCATTGTGATGGACTGTTCCCAATCAGACATCCATCCAAGAGCCGAAATCAAAAGGGTCGGCGGTATGGCGTGGCGTTTTCCGTCGGGACCCAGGTATTCATTATTGAAGGAATCTTTCCCTGAAATGAACGGGGTCTTATAGCGCTGGGAAGCGTCGTAACAGGCCTGCGCCGCCTGAACCAGGTCACCCATAATCTCCGGGCGGTTCGGGTCTCC
>CAYQTY010000204.1:1910-6465 GCA_964420535.1 uncultured Leptolinea sp.
GTCTCCCCAGCAAAAATTATCGAGTACCGCGATGCGTTCCGGGTTGGCGCCGCAGCTGACAGCGTTCCGGATGGCTTCGTCCATCACCAGGCAGGTCATTTCATACGGATCGTGTTTTCCGTATTCCGGATTCAATCCGGCGGAAAGCACAAATGCCTGCCGTCCCCGCGCGGCCAAAGGCTTGATCACACTGCCGTCAGAAGGTCCATCGCGCTTGATGCCGCACAACGGTTTAACCACCGTCCCGCCCTGCACTTCATGGTCATACACGCGGATGATCTTTTCCCGCGAGCATATATTGGGGTGAGCCAGCAGCCGGACAAGGGTTTTGCCGTAGTCCACCGGCCGTATTTCCATTTTCTCAGCTCGTTGACCGGGTTTGAAGCGCGGCGCGGTGATGCGTGCGGTGTACTGCCGCTGGGGCAGACCGTTATGCAGAAACTGGTTATCCAGATCCAACACCACTTTGTCGCCAAATAATACGCGTGTCCTACAGGTGTCTGTCACCCGGCCGATATCCGTCATTTCGACCTGATACAGGTCGCACAATTCTTTAAGATCATCGAGATTGTCTTCCGGTACAGCCACCACCATGCGTTCCTGGGCTTCCGAGAGCCATATCTCCCAGGGAACCAGCCCCGGGTATTTCAGCGGCACGTCAGCCAGTTGGATGTCGCCGCCATGTTCAGAAACCATCTCACCCACAGCAGATGACAACCCTCCGGCGCCGCAATCGGTGATGGCGTGGTACAGGCAATGGTCACGGGCAGGCATCAGCACATCCACCAGCCCTTTTTCCACGATGGGCGCGCCGATCTGAACAGATGCGCCGGAGACTTCTCCGGTCTGCGCGTCCATGGTCATGGACGAGAAGGTCGCCCCGCGCAGGCCGTCACGTCCGGTCTTGCCGCCCAGCAGAATGACATGGTCACCGGGGACAATGCCGTGCGGATTGGATCCCCTGGGAGCCATGCCCACACTACCGCAAAACACCAGCGGATTGGCCGTGTAACCCTGGTCATACCAGACAGCCCCGTTGACCGTGGGGATGCCCATCTTGTTGCCATAATCTTCAATTCCAGCCACCACGCCGGATTCAATCCGCCGGGGATGCAGCACACCTTCCGGCAGATCTTGAAGCCGCGTGTTTTGCGGTCCAAAACACAACACATCGGTTGAAGCGACTGGTTTGTGCGAGACGCCGATTACATCGCGGATCACGCCGCCGATGCCGGTATTCGCACCGCCAAACGGTTCGATGGCTGACGGGTGGTTGTGCGTTTCCACCTTGAAAGAGATCTCATTTTCCCCGTCAAATTCAACAATACCGGCATTCTCACGGAAGGATGACAACACCCAGTTGGCGTTGATATCCCGTGTGGCAGCCCGGATCGTCTGATTAAAGAGATGGTTATATTCCTGCGGAAAACGGGGATCGGAAGCATCTTCCTGCTCCACCGTCACCCGTGATTTGAATGTCTTATGTACACAATGCTCGCTCCAGGTCTGGGCCAGCATTTCAAACTCAATATCCGTCAGGTCGCGCTGTTCGCGCAGGCAATAGGCCTGGATAGTCTTCATTTCATCCAGGTTCAAGGCGGCCCGCCGTTCGGTGGATATCTTCATCAGACCGTCATCATCCAACCCGCTCAGCGAGATGACTTCCACTTCACCACTGGCTTCTGCCGCTTCGGTAAAAGCCGGGGCGATCGTACCCAACGCGAAACGTTGAATCACGGCGTTGGAAAATAAACGCTCTGCCAGTTGACGGAGCATTGGTTCAGAGATGCTGTCTCCTTTAACAAAAAAACGCAGCCCTGTGGAGGCGGCGTTTAATTTGTCAATTCCTACAATCCGGGCAGCGCGAACGATCTGCTCTGCCACGGGATCGGTGACTCCGGCACGCAGAGCCACCTCGATGAGTCCCCGGGGAGCGGCAGTTGCATTGGTCTCTCCGGAAGCATCCTGACACATATCAAGACAGTCAATTTCGGCCTCATGCGTGACTGTGTCACACAGCAGCCGATCCGTTAACATGCTGACCTGTTCCGCGGTGATGTCACCCCGCAGGAAATACAGGTCGCTGCATTCGATCCCAGAAACGCCTTCAATCCCCAACGCGCGGATATCGTTCAAATATCCCAATGAGCGGGGATCGTTCTGGTTCTTCGGTTTGATTGAAACACGGTAAACAACAGGATTGGAATTCAAGGCCAGCTACCCCCGGCTATTCGGATGTCGATGGCGCAATTGTACTGACAATTAAGAAATTTGTCCAGTTTTTCATGTGACGAATTACACCTCGGGATATTACTTTTGGATGATGTGCGGGGATAAAAATCACAGCGATCGTTTTATACAGAACTGACGGATTCGCGGATACGGGAGGCCATGGCATGTGAAGCCGGAACAGCGATACCCGTATATGAAGATACGTCCGACAGCCGCGCTATCTCTTCCGCGCTGACCCATTTAGTAATGGCTGGATCGTTCTGCAAATTTTTAACAAGAGGATTGGGACTGCCCCCCTGTACAATCTGCCAGGCAGCCAGCGCGTGTTCGCGAAGCTGCTCGTGCATCGCCTGACGGTCAGCGCCCTTGCGGGCGGCGGCCATCATTACCCGTTCCGTGCAGGCAAAGGGGGCGTAGATATCCAGGTTGCGCTGGATACTGTCGCGGTGGATATCCATTTTTGTTACCAGCTTCAGCATCACCGAAAGCATCTCGTCAGCCGCCAGGAACGCGTCCGGCAGGATGGTCCGGCGGTTGGCGCTGTCATCCAAGGTGCGCTCCAGCAATGAATTGGCGGCATTCTGCCAGGCCACCTGCGGATACGCCGCCAGCAGCCGTGCCAGCGAGTCGACCTTTTCCGCGTTGATCGGGTTCCTTTTGAATGGCATGGCAGATGATCCAACCTGCTTTTTTGCGAAGAACTCGGATATTTCGCCGATAGGCGGGGATTGCAGCAGGCGCAGGTCAAACGCGAATTTGTGCAACGAAGCGCCCAACCCGGCCAGAGCGTTCAGGATTGTGAGATCCTGTTTGCGCGTGTACGTCTGGGTGGCAACGGGGAAGAAGGGCATGTCAAGTTGTTGGCTCAGGTTGCCCTCGAAACCGGCAACGTTTTCCATCCCGATCAGGTCGCCGTACGCGGCGGCCGTTCCCACAGCCCCCTTGAACCCTTTGCCCATCACGGAAGCACGAACCTGGTTTAAGGCAAGCCAGTCCATGAGTAGATCCTGCGCGTACATGGAAAGCCGGTAGCCCAGCGTGGACGGCTCCGCTGGTTGGATGTGTGTAAATGCCATAACAGGCAGGTTAGCCGTTTCATCCACTTTATCCGCGAGAGCCAGTAAAACCTTGCCAAGGGCGGCAAGCAGCGCATCCAATGACTGCCGGATACGCAGGGCATCCGCGTTATCTTCTATATCCATTGACGTAGCCCCAAGGTGGATGATCCCCCCCGCGTTCGGGCATTGGGCGGCAAATGTCTTCAATTCCGCCATCAAGTCATGGTGGATTTCTGCTTCGATCTTAAGCGCGGCCTCGACGTCAACTTCAGCCGCGTGGGCTTCCAGTTCGGCCACCTGAGACGGCGTCACCAGCCCGTAATCCGATTGAGCCCGGGCAAGTTTCACCCAGATTCGCCGCCATAACTGGCGTTTGTTGACCTCGCTCCAGATCAGGCGCATTTCCTTGCTCGCATAACGCCAGCTGAATGGTGACTGATAATTCTCGTATTGGCTCATCGAATTTCCCTCCGCCGCAGGTTCGTTCTATTGTTGCCAATTATATGTGCGGAATCAGTAAAAATTTGTATGACAACTCCCGCTGTACGGGATGTCAGACAAATAAAAAATAGGGCTGCTGAGGGAGTAGCAGCCCTAACAATACCGGTAAACGGCGGGTTTTTGAATTAGGCTTCCACCGGTTCCGCGATGATGAACAGGCGGCCCCAGGAGTCTTCGTTGCCTTCCTGAATGCAGGTTTGCAGGGTCAGGTGATGCTTGCCGGTATACATTTTACTGAACAGGCCGGCGGCGGATAACTTCTCATTGGTATCCAGGTCAACAAATTCACTGGAAGCACTTTTGGGAGAAAGAGCCTGATACCGTTTGATCAGGGTGATGGCGTATTCTTTTACCGAACCATCACCATAGACTACCGCGATGGTATCTTGCTGTTCAAGGCTGAAGAAATAGCGGCCAGAGGCATAATTGTGAGCCAGCATTCCGGTCACTTTGTTGCTGGTGGCCATACCGAATTGGGTGGCTACACCTTCGATCGGGGAGACGAATCCCGGTTTTCCCGCCGGCTGCTGGATAACACGCAGTGAAAAAACGTCTTCGGCATACAATCCCTTGATCTTGTCAGCGTTGCCATCTTTGACAGCGTCAGCAAAATCCTGCAGAGACATCAGGTTGCTTTCCGCGGGGATAACCGGGCTTGCCACTGCCAGTCCGGTTACGGGAATAACGGGTTGAAAAGCAAATGCCGGTGTTGAAACAGTCAGCGCGATCGCTGCTGTGAAATTGATGATGATTTTGTATAAAGA
>CAYQTY010000205.1:0-6461 GCA_964420535.1 uncultured Leptolinea sp.
TGGATGAGCTTCCTGAATTAATCAATGTACTCAAAGGCGAAATGAGCCTTGTTGGTCCACGCCCGCTGCTGGTGGCATACCTTGACCGTTACTCGCCCGAACAGTCCCGCCGGCATGATGTGTTACCCGGTATCACAGGCTGGGCGCAGGTCAACGGGCGTAACGCCCTCACCTGGGAAGACAAATTTAAACTGGATGTCTGGTATGTGGATAACCGGACCCTCTGGCTGGATATAAAAATCCTCGCACTCACTTTTCTCAAAGTATTTCAGCGCGAGGGTATCAATCAACCGGGTTCCGCCACGGCGGAAGAATTTTCGGGTACTAAGAAGAATTAACCGGTAACCGTATAGGGATTGATCCATCCCTTCATCAACATCTCATTGGTTTGCTCAATCAGCCGGAGTTTGCCGGCTGAAATGAAATTCTCGTTGACATCCAGAAGTTTCACGCCTACCTGGATCGTTTTACCGCCCTGCCCGGCCAGCATATCCGGTAGGGCATTGGCGATCGCGCCAACAGAATCCATACTCAGGGTGACAGCCCACCGGCTTCGCATTTCCTCTCCGGGAAAACTGGTGCCCATATAGACTATGTTTTGTGACACCAGTGCCTGCAACAACTCAGGAGACTGGGCATCCTTCGAGAAATACAAAGTCTCAAGCCCAGCCGGTAGAATATTCCCAACGGCCGTATGCCATTCCACCGGTGTGGAATTGGGCGGCAAGGTTTCAGTAAGCGGATAGGCGGCAAAGGGCGGGGTTGACGTGCCGCAGCGGCCGCACAAGTACCGTCCGCCGGACATGAACGCGTTCGCGAGTTCATTGGACTCACCGCTGCCGGGCAATAAACCGGCTGCCCGCCAATTGGGTGAAACCGCGGCGGCTGTGAAACCCGCGATGAACGCCAGAAACTCAGGATGCTGGCGCACAACCGTTAATGTTGAACCGGTTTGCAGGTCGGTGTCACTTAACACCAGTATCTGGGTTTCGGGGTTGGCATTAATAATATCCACCAGGTTTCCCGGAACTGTCAGGAAAATGGCAGCTTTGCGGTTTGGTCCAATAGCCCCTGATGGGACCTGCCCCAATACTTCCACAACCAATCCAGCCTGCGAGACGGCCGGTTGGATGGCATCCGTCACAGCCTTGACCGTATCCGGTAAAATCTCCGGCGGTGCCACAATCGTCACCCGGCCGGGTTCGGGGGTGGCTGTAGGAACCGGTGTGGGTACTTCTGTTGCTGTCGCGATAGCTGTTGGGCTGAACGCCGAAACAGTAAAACCACTACAACCGCTGATGGTTGATATCACCATCAAGCCGGATATAACACAGGTAAGAAAACGCTTCATTAATTAACCATTCCGCATCCGCGGTAAATTCAATAAAAGTGACACCGCGGGCGGCTATATTATAATAGCCACATGATCGATCTGACCATCCCGGGGATAGGAAATATCCAGATTGTGCACCTTGTTCTGGATGTTAACGGGACTCTGGCGCTAGATGGCACGCTGCTGGAAGGAATGCCGCGGGCAATTGCCTCATTGTCCAGCCGGTTGGACATCCACTTGATCACAGCCGATACGCATGGTCGCCAGGATCAGATTGATCGATTGCTCGGGCTGACCGCCGTGCGGTTGAATCCGGGAAATGAAGCAGCGCAAAAAGCGGAGTACATCCATTCTCTGGGTGGGCGGAATTGCGCGGCCATCGGTCAGGGTGCCAATGACGCCCTTATGCTGGCTGAAGCTGTTCTGGGAATTTCTGTTTTCTCACCGGAAGGGCTGTGTACGGCAACCATGAAGTCCTCCTGTATTGTTATGCCCGACATTTACTCCGCCTTTAACCTGCTCGATCACCCCCAGCGGATTGTGGCAACCCTCCGAACATGAGCCTTCCAACCAGCGAACCCCTTCCACCAGAAGATTCCATGCTACCCCCAGCCCGCCGGCGCAGGCAGCGGCGTCTTCTCGCGCCGGATACCACGGACGAACAGGTAGCCATGCTGGAACAACTCGTTCTCCGGCTGACACCCTCTTTTGATTTTCTGATCTTCTCATTTATCTGCGGATTAATTTCCGGCCTTGCCGCGCTTATCAACACCCCTTCGCTGTTTGTGTTGGCCGCGCTTACCGCGCCTTTCCTGTCACCGGTGATCGGGCTTTCACTGGCCTCGATCATTGGATCAAAGAAATTTTTCCTCCGTGAATTGATTTCCACCCTGGCCGGCTCAGCACTGGTATTTGTTGGCGGCGCACTGGGCGGGCTGATAGCGCTTCAGCAGGATAGCGTCATCGTTCAACACGCCTATTTACACGCGCATTTCGCCTGGTATGACTTCCTTCTGCTTTTTCTGGGAGCCTGCCTCACCACTCTATTTATCGTTCGCAACAATGAGAAGAACCGTTTTCAAGTTTCTAACATCGCATTGGTCTATGAACTATACCTGCCTTTGGGAGTCGCCGGTTACGGTGTGATGACCGGCAGTAAAGGATTATGGCCTGATGGGCTTCTGGTTTTCGGCGTCTATCTGGCTGCTTCAGTGTTGATCGGGGTGGCCGTGCTGGCTGTCACCGGACTCAGGCCTATGATCAACCTGGGATACACTATAGGAACCACGGCAGTACTGGTAGGGCTTTGTGCTGTGGTCGCGTTCAGCGGTGTAGAAACCGCCCGACATTTCCAGGTGGCTCTACCAACGCTCATTCCCACATCCACACCCGCCCCCACGGCCACACGCACTCCTACGCGCACGCGAATACCTCCCACCTCTACTCCGACTATTTCACCCACTCCGGCCCCCACGAACACCCCAACCCAAACCTATACCCCTACATCCACACCGGTACGCGCGTGGATGTCAGCAGAAACCGGGGGCGGCGCGTTTATCCGCAAGACCCCCGGCTATGAAGGCAGCCTGATCAAGAGCTTGTTGAATGGCAGTCCGCTGGAACTGTTACCCGAAGCCACACAGGCAGACGGAAAGATATGGGTACACGTAAAAAGTCCCGACGGAATTGACGGGTGGGTGTTACAATCAGTGCTGATAACGGCCACACCCATACCATCAGAGACACCAACGCTATCCCCCACAACCCCGGGGTAATAATTTATAAAAATTACAGGAGCACCTCTTTATGACGATTCATTTCGGCACCGACGGCTGGCGCGCCGTTATCTCAGACACCTTTACTTTTGCCAATTTACGACAGGTTACCCAGGCTATTGCCGATGCCATTGCCTCGGATCAGTGGAATAACGGGACGGTTGTTCATGTGACCCCTGACCCTAAGAAATTAGTGGTGGGGTTTGATACCCGCTTCCTTAGCGACCGTTTTGCCGCCGAGGTTGCGCGCGTTCTGGCAGCCAATGGATTCACTGTCTATCTGGCGACGTCTGATGCCCCCACTCCGGTGATTTCCTACGCGGTACGCAACCTGAATGCCATGGGCGGAGTAATGATCACTGCGTCCCACAACGCGCCGCGTTACAACGGGGTCAAACTGAAATCCGCCTACGGCGGGTCAGCGCTCCCCGAACAGTGCCGCCGAGTGGAAGTCTACTTGAATGATAATGAAAACCAGGGCCGCGGCCCGAACCTGATGGATCTTGAACAGGCTATCAACGCGAAACTGATCCAGCGTTTTAACCCCATTCCCTCTTACAATGACCATTTGCGTACACTGATTGATTTTGACAAGATCGCCGAACGCCCCCAACGCATTGTGGTTGACTCAATGTATGGCGCGGGCCGTGGTGTTATTAAAGGCATTTTGCAAGGCACGGGCTGCGAAGTCAGTGAAATCCGTGGCGAAATGAACCCCGGGTTCGGCGGCGTTCACCCCGAACCCATTGCCCGCTTCCTCAGCCCGCTGGCCGGGGCTATTGGCACCCACCTTGGGAATTTCGGCCTGGCCACTGACGGCGATGCCGACCGCATCGGAGCCATGGACGAACGAGGCAATTTCGTCGATCCGCACAAAATTATGGCCCTTTCCCTGGAATATCTGCACAACAAACGCGGTTGGACCGGATCTGTAGTTCGTACCGTTTCCACCACACGCATGATCGACCGCCTGTGCAATCAGTATGGATTGAAAGTGCATGAAACCCCGGTCGGGTTCAACCACATTGCCGATATCATGATGCAGGAAGATGTGCTGATCGGCGGCGAGGAATCCGGAGGAATTTCCTTCAAGGGGCACATCCCCGAAGGGGACGGGATTATCATGGGGTTGCTGCTGCTCGAGATCGTGGCCGCTTCCGGCGTCACCTTATATGAGTTGGTGGAAGATCTGTTAAAACGTGTTGGTCCCGCGTTCTATGAACGCACCGACCTGCGCTTGAAACGCCCGGTGGCAAAAGACCAGATGACGAAAAAATTGATCAACGAAGCCCCTGCCACTATCGGTGGTGAGAGCGTAAAGGAAGTTGCCTCTCTGGACGGGGTGAAGTACATCATGGCCGATGATTCCTGGCTGCTTATCCGCCCCTCCGGAACTGAACCGGTACTTCGTGTTTACGCAGAAGGCCGTTCGCAGGAAATGGTCAAGGCATTGTTAGGGTTTGGTGAACAGATCGCGGCAAGCATCTGCTGATTTTGACACCCATTGAATCAATAACAGCCCTGAGAAAATTTCAGGGCTGTTCTCTTGTTGAAGGGAATGTTCAATTGGACGAGCGAAGCTTGCGCGAGGCGACGATCACGAGTCCCAATACTACGGTCAGACCAACCGCGCCGGGGAATCCTATCCCATCCATAATGCCGGTAGTCGGCAGCGCTGTAGTGGTTCGCCCTTCCGCGATGGCGGTAAGACGTGCAGCCGCAGCCTGAGTTTGAAGCGCAGCCAGTGTAGCTGTGCGGCTGTCTTCAAGCCCGGCGCCCGGATCACTTCCGCCTTGAGCCTCTTCCGGTGTGACTTCCACCGCAGGTTCAACTGCGAGCTCCTGCAGTTCAGGCGTGGCGGTATAGGTTGGCAGCTGGGTAAAGGTCGGTGCTATGGTGGCTGTAGGTTCTTCCGTCGCGGCGGCAGCCAGTGCCAGACTCTCAGAGAGCTGAGTTGCAGCCAGAGCTGTGGCCGTGTTGGCGGCGTAGACCTGGATGTTCTGGGCTTCACGTTTGGCACGGGATTGCGGCAATACGTAAAACACAACAAATGCCAGCGCCGCCAGCGTAAGCGCGAATATGACGGCGATCAAACCAAAGGATACAAAGAAGGTTTTGTTATTTGGCTTGGCTTCGCGTTCGCCGGAGAGGTCGTCACCTTCGTATTCGTCGAAATCTTGATATTGATTTTGGTTTTCAGGGTATGACATATTTTCTTCTCCTGTATCCGGGTGGGCAACCCCTAGATAATCAACTCCAGATTAGCCAGAGGAACTGTGATGCGATCGCCGTTTTGTTTACGCAGCACCGCGGCGGGTGCGCGCAGCCCGTTCGGAAGGTTAATCTGTCCATCATACCGTTCAAGAATCGTGCCAACTTCCCCAAAACAGGGAGGCAATTTTATATGAACATTTTGACCTGGAGCAAATTCGTCCACTTCCGGCGGTTGTAATACCTGGTTTTGGAATGGTATCAGGATTTCCGGCCTGTCACCAGAGAATTGATCCCATTTTCTCGCGTGAATACCTGCGTCACGCTTCTCATATTCGCGGAATATATTAAAGACAGTCTCGTTCAATGGGATCTTCCCAAATCCTTCGATCAGCACAAGCGGGAATTTCAAGTTTTCCGCCAGTTCAATAAGCTCCGGATTGATAGCAGACAGCACCAGCCCGTTTAATTCCATTTCAGAAGCCCGGCGGAATGTCTCGCCGGTATAACAATACCCTGCCACGGCAATAGAACCGCGGGCGCTGCCCTCCAACTGGTGGGTGGTCAACTCCTGGTCAGGCGTATCACTGAGAACGACTATCGGGCCGGCATTGATCCGGCCATTCCCCCATACGCCCTGAACCAGCCCACCACCTGATTCAATGGTGACTCCCAACTCGCCATTTAAATCGCGCACAAAACCTGGTAGCCCGGCTTCAATCCGCACCGGTTCACCATGAGTCTCCATGATCAGAACACCGGCATTGATCTCCGTAACGAGACAACTCACCGGCGCGCGGACTACCCGGGAAAACGCGCCTCGAACGCGAACGAGTCCCTCGCGCGCCGGTCGCTCGGCTCTTCACGGCTTCGGTAGGGCTCGGGGAGATCTTCGCGGCGCATCGGCGGGAGCAGCGGCTCACGAGCACCGTGGGCGGCAGCGGCGGCGCGCGACCGGACGAGGGGGCGCTGCCCGTCCGCACCCTGGTCCTGGTGGGGCTGTCGTTCCTCGTCTGCGTGGTGGGCGTGATGAACGCGATGCTGATGAGCGTCACCGAGCGGTTCACCGAGATCGCGACCATGAAGTGCCTCGGGGGCCTGGACGGCTTCATCATGGGGCTGTTCGTCTTCGAGGCGGTGCT
>CAYQTY010000206.1:0-6340 GCA_964420535.1 uncultured Leptolinea sp.
GCCAAGCCCGGCCACAAGTCAAACCGGCGCAACATAGTCACCTTCCCCTGAGGGGGAAGGCCGGGATGAGGGCAAGGCGCACGGCACGACTCAAATGGACACGTATGTCACCCGGCAGGCTGCACACCAGAGATAAACCAGAAATAAAGTGAGAGTGATTGGGTGTACAAGAACATATCTCCCGCCCGGAGGATGGGAGTTGTCAATACCGATACAGAATTAAATTAATTCAATCCCTGCTGCCGAAATTGGTCAACCGGTAACGCGTAAAAAATTCGTCCAGGGTCATTGGGATGAAGCAGTCACGCAACATGTGGATCTCTCCACACATCGGACATTTCACCTCTTCCGAGTCGGACGGGGCTACCAACATCATACTTACTCCGGATGTGCACTGAAATATACCGAAAACGTGCATCACTCCGTTGGCGAAGATCGGGGCAGAAGTCGTGTACAGGTCTTGCAAAGTGCAGACAGGCTGGTACTTTTCGTCCATCATGCTCCTCCTTCAATGCGTATTTAATTGGTAATGTGGTGTATTCATTCTACAATCAAAACGGTCTGAATTTCAAGAAGCGGCGTAACGTTTTAAATTAATGAAGAAGCCAGGCAGGGCATCTATGAATAAAAGTTGATTCGCCTGGCTTCTTCCACCGGACTTCGCATGCCATCATCCGGATCCCCGCTATTCGGGTAATCTCATCTCCATCCGGCAGGTTGACAGTCACCGCGTGACGGAGAGGGTTATTTTCAAATTTATAAATTACTCTTCTTCACCGGTTTTGTTTTTCTTGACAACCGTTGGGACTACCACCCACAAAAGGAAGAAAACCACAAAAGCACCGAGCGCCATCATCATTTCTTGAGTCATGTCTTAATTCTCCTATTCAAAATGATCGTTCCTCTGCCGCCGGCGGGGATTGATCCGGCGGCAGAGGTTGGTTTACATCAAACAATGACTACAGATCCGCGGGCAGGGTACCGGCAGGGTAAGCCTCAAGGCCGTGCTCCGGTACATCCAATCCCTTGATCTCTTCTTCTTTGGAAGCGCGCAGCCCCATGGTGACTTTCAGTAGGGCGAAGATCGCGAAACCCATACCAAGGCTCCAGGCCAGCACCACAGCCGCGTCAATCAACTGGGCGATGAACTGACCGGTGTTTCCCATGATCAGGCCGCTCACACCGCCGTAAGTGCCATCGGCGAAAATACCGACCGCGATGAGGCCCCACAGGCCGCCGAAACCGTGAACGGATACGGCGCCGACAACATCGTCAACTTTCAGTTTGTTTTCCACGAAACCGAGAGCCCAGATCATTACCAGGGCAGCGATGACGCCGATGATGACCGCGGAGAGGGTTCCCACATACGCGCACGGTGCAGTGACGCCCACCAGGCCGGCCAGACCACCGTTGCATGCCAGTGTCAGATCGATCTTGCCGGTTTTCAGCAAGCTGTAATACACGCCCACCACAGCTCCGGCAGCGCCAGCCAGGAAGGTGTTGACCGCGATGACAGAGATGCGCAGGTCAGTGGCAGCCATGGTAGAACCGGGGTTGAAACCGAACCATCCGAAGAACAGGATGAAAGTGCCCAGGGCTACCAGTGACATATTGTGACCGGGGATGAATTTGGCTTTGCCATCTTTGCCGAATTTGCCAAGGCGGGGTCCGACCATGATGGCGCCGGCCAGGGCGACGAAACCGCCCACCGCGTGCACCACACCGGAACCGGCAAAGTCACGGGCGCCAACGCCGAATGGCAGGGTGGCCAGCCAGCCGCCGCCCCATACCCAGTGACCGTAAATAGGATACACAATGGCAGAGATAAGGAAGGAATAGGCCAGGTACGCAGTGGTTTTGGTACGTTCTGCCACAGCGCCGGAAACAATGGTGGCCGCGGTAGCCGCGAAGACCATCTGGAAGAACCACAGTTCCATAGTGGTAACGTCATAAGCATCGCCGGAGAGCATGAAACCGGAGAAACCGATGAACGGGTTACCCGATTCAAGACCGGAAGCCAGGGCGGAACCGCCAAACATGAAGGCGAAACCAAACGCCCAGAATGCCAGACCGCCGATGAGGCCGTCCATAAAGTTTTTGGTTAGGACCGCTACAGCGTTTTTTGCACGGGACAGGCCGGTTTCGACCATGGCAAAACCCGCCTGCATGAAGAACACCAGAAAGGCCGCGATCAACGTCCAGGAGAAGTTGACGGCTGCGGCCGGATTGGCTTCGGCTGTCGCGGCGCCCGCGGGATCCGGGCCGGCAGCCAGCACCGGCGCGACTGTGACCAGCAGCAGCACAAGTGCGATAACAATGGGGGTGAAATTCATTCTGAAACGCATAGAATCCTCCTAAAGCCTTTAGGTGAGATTATATGGACTTGAGGGGGTCAAACCCATTCCCCATTCAGGTTAAATTAGCCGCGAAACAGGGTGACTTTCAGGATTCCTTCCCCGGTGATCACACCTGATATCACCCAAATGGGTGGCAATACCTTCTCTTAATGGCAGGTTGCTTATTTAGTACATTTGTGCTAGTATAATGACGATCCATCAGGGGGTGGTGAGGCCGCCGGTTCATGGCCCGGGTAACCGAAAGGCGCCATTTTCCCACCGGAAGATGGCGCCGGCAGGTTTGGTTTTATCAAATCCAGCGCAACAAAGTCACCTTCCTCCTAAGGGGGAAGGCCGAGATGAGGGCTGGTCTGCCGGGAATAATGCCAAACCAGTCAGCGGTTGATGCGGCGGGAATGTTATTTCATCCAGCGCAACAAAGTCACCTTCCCCTTGAGGGGGAAGGCCGGGATGAGGGCTGGTCTGCCGGGAATAGAGCCAAACCAGCCAGCGGTTGATGCGGCGGGAATGTAGCATCTTCCAGACGGGCACAATAATCCCCCGCCGGCATCGACCCTACCGGAGGAAATAAATCAGGCCAGGCCGTACGACAAACCGGCGCAACATAGTCACCTTCCCCCTCAGGGGGAAGGCCGGGATGAGGCCTGGTCTGCCGGGAATAGTGCCAAACCAGCCAGCGGTTGATGCGGCGGGAATGTAGCATCTTCCAGACGGACAGAAAGATCCCCCGCCGGCATCAACCCTACCGGAGGAAATAATTCAGGCCATCCACATGACAAACCGGCGCAACATAGTCACCTTCCCCCGTTGGGGGAAGGCCGGGATGAGGATGAGGTCTGCCGGACAAATAATCATGGACGCGCCCGTCTCCCGGCAGGCCGTGGTGCGTTGAATGCAGGTATGTTCTCTTTCAGCAACCATCCTGCGAATCCGGTCAGCGAGTGGGCATTCAACAGCACCCTACGGTTGGGGGAATGCCGGGATGAGGGAAAAAAAAGCCCCCTTCCCATAAACGGGAAGGGGGCAAAGGAAAAGGGGGGATGAAAAAGATTCTATTTTGCGCGGTTACGGGTGGCTACATCGAAGATCACGGCGGCCGTCAACACCAGACCTCTGATCACATACTGCAATGAAATACCGGTACCCATCAACTGCATACCGTTCTGCAGTGACATCATCACCAGTGAACCGATGATAGCGCCCATAATCTTGCCCACACCACCGGCCGCTGAGACACCGCCGATGTAGCAGGCGGCAATGGCATCCATTTCAAACAGGTTGCCGGCCGTGGTGGTGGCCGATTTCAAGCGTGAGGCAAACAAAATGCCGGATAGCGCCGAAAGCATACCCATGGACCCGAACACAAGATACAGGATCTTGCTGACGGAAATACCGCTCAACTCCGCCGCTTCGGGATTGCCGCCCACAGCATAGATGTGACGTCCAACGATGGTTTTGTTGGCCACAAAGTCATAGATACCGGCCACCACAATGACGATCACCAACGTCCATGAGAACCCCTGGTACGAAGCCAGGATCCACGAAATGGTTCCAACCAGCGCGCCGATGATCACCAGTTTCATGATGAACATGGAGGTGGGTAGAACTTCAAATCCATAGCTCATCTTTTTCTGGCGGCCGCGGATCTCGTTATAGATGAAGAACACTATGGCAATCACGCCCAGCAGCAATGAGACTTTATGGATACCCGGCAGGAAGGCATCGCCGCCGAAATCGGGGATGAAGCCGTTGCCGATGGCGTTGAAGGTTTCATCGGGGATGATAATGGTTCCGGTGGCTTCCGTCACCAGCAGGATCAAACCGCGGTAAGCCAGCCAGCCAGCCATCGAGGCCACGAAAGCCGGGATCTTCAGGCGGGCCACCATGAAACCGGTCAACAGGCCAGCCAGAACGCCGAAGAACAGGGTCATGGGGATGACCACATACACCGGCAGGTTCCATTGTGTCATGGCGATGGCCGCCACGGCGCCCAGGAAACCGGCCAGGAATCCGACCGAAAGGTCGATCTGGCGGGCTACAATGACCAGCATCATACCCACAGCCAGCACGGCAATATAGCCCATCTGGTTGACCAGGTTACTGATGTTACGGGCGGAAATAAATGTGCCATTGGTCGTGACGGCGAAGATCGCCATGATCACGAACAGGGCGATGTACATACCATATTCGCGGATGTTCTGCGAGAAAACTTTCTTTAGATTGGCTCCAAAAGACATGGCGCTCCTCCTTAATCCGTTGCCAGTTTCATAATTTTTTCCTGGGTCGCTTCCGCGATGGGCAACTCACCTGTGATTTTTCCGGAGGAAAGGACATAGATGCGGTCGCTCATACCCAGTACTTCCAGCAATTCAGACGAAATCATAATGATGCTCAAACCCTGCTTAACCAGCTTCGTGATGATGGTGTAAATTTCATACTTCGCGCCAACATCGATACCGCGCGTGGGTTCATCGAGGATGAGGATGTTCGGTTTGACGAACAGCCATTTTCCCAGAGAAACCTTCTGCTGGTTGCCGCCGCTCAGGTTGCCCACTTTCTGTTCCACTGTGGGTGTCTTGATGTTCAGGTCGGTGCGGTAACCGGTGGCTACCTTGACCTCGGCATTGTTATCCACCACGCCGTTGTTGGCGATCTCACGCAGGTTAGCCAGCGAGATGTTCTGTTTCACATCCTGGATCAAAATAAGTCCGTCTGTTTTGCGGTCTTCCGTCACATAGGCGATCTTGGCGTCAATCGCCTGTTTCGGGTTATGGAAAACGCGTTTCTTGCCATTAACATACAGGTCGCCGGTGATATGGTAATGATCGGGGTTGCCGAAGATGCTCAACGCGAGTTCGGTACGCCCGGATCCCATCAGTCCCGCGAAGCCCACAACCTCACCCTTTTTGAGTTTGAAGTTGACATCCTTTAAAATGGTGCGGCCCAGCGTGGGGTCATACGCGGTCCAATTCCGCACTTCCAATACCACGTCATCAGAAGGTTTGCTTTCTTTGGGCGGGTACACATTGTTGATCTCGCGGCCAACCATGTGTTTGATCAGCGTGTTTTCTGTCACTTCACCTTTATGGGCGTCAAGCGTGCAGATGGTTTTACCATCACGCAACACGGTGACGGTATCTGCAATGCTGATCACTTCTTTTAATTTATGGGAAATAAGCACACAGGTCACCCCGTGCTGCTTGAGTTCGCGAAGGAGTTTGAACAGGTTTTCGCAGTCATCCTCGTTCAAGGCCGAAGTTGGCTCATCGAGGATCAACAATTTGACATTCTTGCTCAGGGCTTTGGCAATTTCAACGAGCTGCTGTTTCCCCACGCCCAGATCTTTCACTTTGGTCGCCGGGTTTACATCAAGGCGCACGCGTTTAAGCATGTCGCCAGCCTGTTTAATGGTTTCGTCCCAGTCAATTACAGTCCCATTGCCGATCTCATGACCGAGGAAAATGTTCTCGTACACGGTCATCTCCGGAACAAGGGCCATTTCCTGATAGATGATGGCGATTCCGGCCTTTTCACTATCGGCAATACCACCGAATTTCTGTTCTTTTCCATTGAAGAGTATCTCACCGGTGTAGGTACCATGCGGATAGACTCCACTTAATACTTTCATCAAAGTAGATTTCCCGGCGCCGTTCTCACCGACAAGGCAATGAATCTCGTCTTCAGCCACCTGAAAACTAACATTGCTCAATGCCTTAACGCCCGGAAACTCTTTGGTTATATCTTTCATTTCCAGAATTGGAGTGGTCATAGGTGCTCCAGTTGTACGCCTATAGAAAGAACAAGGATGGCGGCGGCTCCTGCCGCCGCCATCCTTTCATTTCAGTAAATCTTACTCGAGGCCAGAGAAATCACCGGCGGTGTAGTAACCGGAGTCAATGAGGGCAGCTTTGACGTTCTCTTTGGTCACGGTCACAACCTCGGATTCGGTGGCGGGAACATCGATCTTGCCGTTGTTCTCGGTG
>CAYQTY010000207.1:0-6292 GCA_964420535.1 uncultured Leptolinea sp.
GATATCCACCACCGGCCCGGCCAGTCCCGTCACCTCAACCGGTTCGTTCTGCACGGTTTTTGAGATCCCGTTTCCCAGTTGACCGAACTGCCCGTTGCCCCAGCACATTACCGGTCCGCTATCAAGCAAAGCGCAGGTGTGTGATCCGCCGGCGGCAATCGTCAACACGCCGCCACTTAAACCCGAAACCGGCGCGAGAGGTAGAATGCTCAGGCTGGTACCTTCGGGGCCGCGGCCAAGTTGTCCGTTGGCGTTATAGCCGCGGCATTGAACCACACCTTCTTTTGACAGGAAACAGGCGTGGTATTTACCGGCGGATAACGCCGGCCGTTGATACTCAACCGTGATCTGCGGTACAAACTCCGGCGATTCCGGATCTTGTCTGGGGTCAATCGTCGGCATGTTGGCCGGAATTTTTTCCGATAATTTGAACCCGTCAAACCGGACGATGTTTTCTGTGCCGTCACCGGCGATCATCAGCACATGCCGGCCGGGCTCGGTTTTACCCGCGATAATGGACACCGCGATCGGTTCGCCCGGAGTTTGGTAAGGGAAGTTCGTGGGGATGCCATCCAGAACCACAAGTGCCTGGCCGTGTTCGCTGGTAGAAACCAGGTTGACATTTACGGATCCGGGATATTTTTGTTCGAAGACTACAAAGATCGGGCCGCTTTTTTCTCCGGAGATAATGGCTTTCCCTCTATTGGCCGTTATCGGGAAGTTCTTTTCCGTCCATTCACCAAAAATAATGGGACCGGGATCGGTGTTGTCAAAAACGGCATTTCGGGCTTTAACAACCGGGCCGATGGCGACCCGTGAGAAATTCACGGGTCCATTATCCAAACTGGACAGGAAAATGCGGTGCGAGCCAGCCTTCAGCGTGGGTGACACCCAGTATTGCCGGGAACCCGCTTTACCGCTTGACTGGCTCACCGGTCCGATGGCTTCTTCGGAGTCTATTTGCACCTGAAATTGACCGGCATCCGGCGAAGAGAGGTACTCAACGATAACCACACCGGGCTCTTTTAACGTAACATGCCACAGCACTATGGCATTTTCGATCAACGTAGTAGCCGACCCATCCTCCACATCCCAATCGTTGCCGGAATAGATAAAAGCCGGGTTATCCGGTTCGTACACTCCGTTTGACAGATAATCCGCCTTAAGGGTAGGGGTTGGCGCCGCCGCCGCAGCCGGTATTACCGGCACGGCGAGCAATGAAAACAGCGCGAACATTATTAAGAATGCCGCGCCCGGGCCGGTCAATTTTGATTTCGGGAAAGGGACAGTGTTCATAGTCTGATTTGGTTACACCCTGTTTTATTATCGGCATTCCCCGCCCGGAGTAGCGCGCCGGACCGTAAATTCCGGCTAAAACTCTTTGATGGCCGGTTCTTCAATAGTAGCGGATTTGAAGCCGGTTCGCTGCCGGTCAACGTGCCGGTCAAACCTCGCTGAAATCGCATATAATTGCCGGCGTGAAAAACTTCTCCTGGCTCAATGTAGCGTTCAAAGGTCTGCTCATTTTTCTGCTGCTCACGGTGATCATCGGCGATATCCCCGCCGCTTCCCTCGGGCAGCTTTCATTGTATAACCGTATCGTGCCGGGGCGGCCGCGGCTCCCGTTTGGTGAAACCCCGCGGCGTTCCTACAACTTAAGCCTCTATAACCTCGAGGCGATGTTCGCCTCCCATGAAATTTCTGCCGAACCGGTTAATAAGGAAGAGTACCGGGTTATCCTTCTGGGTGACTCATCTGTGTGGGGCACCCTTCTCAAACCGGAAGAGACCCTGGCCGGGCAGTTGAATTCCCTCAAGCTCACGGTGTGCGGCAAACCGGCCCGCTTTTTCAACCTGGGATACCCCACCATTTCGTTGACAAAAGACGTGCTCATCCTGCAGCGCGCCCTGAAAGAAAACCCTGACCTGGTTGTGTGGGTCACTTCGCTGGAAGCCTTTCCAGCGGATAAACAATTCGCCTCACCGTTGGCAGATAATAATCGCGCACTGATTCAACCCGTTCTGGGCGGTGACCAGCCGGATGCCGCGTCCACCGGTTTCTGGGATACCACGCTGATCGGCCGGCGCCGTGAATTTGCTGACTGGGCGCGCCTGCAGTTATATGGCATCCCCTGGGCAGCCACCGGCATAGACCAGGATTATCCGGTCAATTATCCCAAAGCGGATATTGACCTCGAAGCGGACGAAACCTACCACGGCATCGAACCGGGCGCCGACCTTGCCGGCGCGCTGGCCTGGGATGTGCTGGATAAAGGGATGAAGCTTGCTGGTGACAACAACCTGCCTGTGGTGCTGGTGAATGAACCGATACTTATATCCAACGGGGAAAACAGCGACCTGCGCTATAACTTCTACTACCCGCGCTGGGCGTACGATTTATACCGCGCTGAGCTTGCCCGCCGCGCCGGTTCAGCCGGATGGACGGTTCTCGATGCCTGGGATGCCGTCTCCATGGATCAGTTCACCAACAGCGCCATTCACCTCACACCCCAAGGTGAGGCGGTATTGGCTGGCAAACTGGCAGACACGTTAAATGGAATCACCTGCCAGGCTGCCGGTCAACCGTAAAGATAGCATAAAAATAAATTTAATATAAATTACATTCGGTCTACAAAGTAATAAGGAAAAGTATGTAGACGGTTGATTTCATCGTATTTATACTGGTAATCGTCAGACAACATACCTATTTTTTGGAGGAAGAAAACTTCACAATAGGGGCGGGATAGAGATGAAGGAACATCAAAGATGAAACGTGACTCGAAATCTCTGCTTGCTGGAAACTTTCCAGTCGTCCTGGCCGTGCTTGGCATCCTCATCACAGTATATGGCCTGTATCTCCATGAGACCACGCTCGCGGGCGGGTCTCCCTCAACAGCCGTCTTATGGATTTCCCGGGTTCTGGTGGTAGCCGGGGCGGTTGGTTCAACAATCATCAGTCTGATCGTGCGGCGTAGCGGTATGAATGCCCGTAATGGTAACCGTGACGCCGTGGAAATGGGCGCGTCACTCGCCGGGGTGGATACACCCGCCCTGGCTGCCAGCCTTACCGCGCTGACCACGGGTGACATGACCCGGCCGGTGAAACTCATCACCCGGGAAATTGACATCAAGGATGGCGGATCAAAAGGGGAGTCGCTGCAGCGTTCGATGAACGCCATTCTCGACAGCCTGAAGGAATGTGCCCGATCCTACAATTGGATCGTCGACGAGCCCTGTCAGCGCCTGTTTTACAGGGGCACTGACTCCTTCCAGGAAGGGCTGGCCGCCGGCGAGGCTATGGGCGGCATGATCGGCGGTAAAGCCAAAGTGCTTCTGGCCAGCGCTCTTCACCAGGATAACCTGAAGCTGAGGATCAACGGGTTCAGCACCTCACTCTCAACCAATTACCCGGGTACGCGGGTGGTGCATATCATCGATTCATCAGGGCTGTCGGAAGACCAGATCATGAGCGAGATCCAGTCTGTGCTGGAAAAACACCCCGATCTGGCCGGTTTTTATGGAACCGATATTGAATCATTCATGCCGATGGTCAATTACATCAAGAAAAACCGTCTGCAGGGAAAATTCAAATTCATCTGCCATGATCTTTCGGATGATATTGCCCGACTGATCCAGGAAGGCATCATCAGCATCAGTGTGTGCCAGAATCCCTTCGCCCAGGGGTATGACACGGCCATGCACCTCTTCAACCACGTCACGGCGGGCTGGAACCCTCCGGCCGGCCGCTTGTTGATCACGCCGGATATTGTGACGCGCGACAACCTCAACGACCACTGGAAGATCGGCCAGGGCGCCGTTCAATCCGCAGATGCCATCGCGGCGCGCCCCAAACCAATGGTGACGGATAACACGAAGCCCATCAAGATCGCCATGGTAGGCGCGGATTTCACGTTTTTCAACGATGTGCGCAGCGGTGTGGAAGCCGCGTCGGCGGAATTAAAGGCGTTGAATGCCCGGGCTGACTGGTTGATCCCGCCGGGTACCCGTACAGCCAACGGCGTATCGGTAGGGGCTGAATTTTACAGCCCGTATCTCGAAAAACTGGCGGCTGAAGGCTATACCGCCATTGGTGTGATGGTCGGTGATTCTGAGATTAACACGACCATCAATAAACTCACGGCAAAAGGGCTGCCCATCGCCACGTTCAACTCTGAAACCAGCAGCATGCGCGGTCTGATGATCCTGCTGGTTGACCGGGTCAACCAGATACTGGAAGCCAGCCAGTCTCTGGCAGATATATCAACCAACGCGCGGCATGCCACCGATACCGTGGCGCTCACCATCCAGCAGATCACCCAATCTGTCAGTGACGAAGCGGCCATGATGAACCGCGCCAACGGCAGCGTGCAAACGATCGTTGATAATATCCAGCAGATCAACCGCGGCGCTCTGGAACAGGCGAGCGCGGCGGAAAGCGCCGTTGAAGCGTCTGTCAAGATCGCGGACGCGGTGGGGCAGACCTCACAGGCGATCGACCGCGTAACCCGTACGGCTGACAACTCCGTCAAGGTAGCCCGCGAAGGCGCCGCTTCGGTTCAGCAGGCGCTGGATCAGATGGTCAGCATCCAGCAGGCAGTTGAAACCTCCGCGACATCCATCCAACTGATGGACAAATACTCGCAGCAGATCGGTGAAATTGTGGAAACCATCCGCGATATTGCCGATCAAACCAACCTGTTGGCATTGAACGCGGCCATTGAAGCCGCGCGTGCCGGTGAACAGGGGCGCGGGTTTGCCGTGGTGGCGGGTGAAGTGCGGAAACTGGCCGAGAAATCCGGCGAAGCCACCCACGAGATCAGCACCATCGTTCAGAATACGCAGAAGAACATCGCGGAAACCGTCAGGTCGATGCAGACGGCCATTGAGCGTGTTTCCGAAGGGAGCACACTGGCAGCCGATTCGGGCAAAGCGTTGGATTTGCTCGTCAAATCAGCCGCCGATATGCAGGAACAGTCCGTCGGCGCCAGCAAGGCAAATTCCGCCATGGTTGACGTGATGGAACTGCTGAACTCGTCTATCGAGCGTGTCTCCGCCGTTATTGAAGAAAACACAGCTTCCTCGCAGGAGATCAGCCAGAATGCCGACGATACCCTGCGGATCATGGAAAACGTGGCGGCTTTCAGCCAGGAGAACGCGGCATCATCTGAAGAGATTGCCGCTTCAACCATGGAAGTCAACGAGAAGGTAACATTGATCGCGGCTTCGGTGGAAAAGCTCGAAATGATGGCCCGTGAAATGAAGGCTTCCACAGCCAGTTTCAAACTCTAATCGATAGTGATCTTTGTCAAGCCGGTTGACCAGACAGGTCAGCCGGCTTTTATATTTATTCGATGAATCGCATATTTTATGGCCGGGTTGGGGGCGCGTCCACAGGTATATGGCTGACTTTGCCCGGGCGGGTGCCACCCGTCCCACGCATGTATCCACGTATTTCGTAGGGGCGGGTTAGTAACCCGCCCGGGGGTGGCAGGATTGAGATGCGTCCACAGGAACGCGGCTTGCCTGGCCCGGGCGCGAGTCCAACCATATATTCCCCGTCCTTCGTAGGGGCGGGTGCCACCCGCCCCTACGCATGATTCAAATCATGTTATGTTGTTAGTTTTGTCACCATAAACCGCGGGAAAACCGAATATGTACCATTCGGGCACTTCCTTTTTTGTTTCACGCCATATATAATTTTCCGTACAAACCCTGAATCATCTTGAGTTTTTCACCGGCAAAAACGGGGGAAGGCAGGGGAATACCAGGAGGAAACGGTGACACAATCCATCGCGCAGACTGACGGTGTGGAAGTGAACGGGGAAACCGTCGTGGCTGTGTTGGATGGTATGGGAAACTTCAGGGAGAAAGGGCGGGAAATACTGGCCTTCAATGGCATTCTGGCACCCGAAGTTGGCCGCTGGTATCAGATGCAGGCACTGCTTGACTCGTTGAATCAGATTGCCGGTTCGTTCCGGCCGATCACTCTGGCGTCCATTGGCCGCAGGCTGCCGGACCTGATCCGTTTTCCGGTGGGGATACAGGACGTCCATCAGGCGATGATGTCACTGGATATCGCGTACCACCTGAATCACCGCAAAAACGGAAAGATCCTGTATGACAACACGGCACGCAAGGCGCTGGACGGGATCGGTCATTATTTTTACAAGCATACCGGACCGTCATCCGCGGTTATCGTATGCACCAGTCCGTACCCGTGTGACTACGACCGCGGTTTGATCGACGCGACCGCGCTGCGCACGAGCGGGTCGTCGGCCGCGAGCCCGTATCCG
>CAYQTY010000208.1:0-6286 GCA_964420535.1 uncultured Leptolinea sp.
CCAGTTTCCAACCGCCCGGGTATTACGTTGGGATGCGGAAACCACCCGGGAGCGCGACGCCCACGAGATCATCCTCGGGCATTTTACGGCGCACCATGCCGACATCCTTGTTGGTACCCAGATGGTAGCCAAGGGGCATGACTTTCCACTGGTTACTCTGGTTGGTATCCTTCTGGCTGAAACGGGACTAAACATGCCGGATTACAGGTCACCGGAGCGCACCTTCCAACTGATCACCCAGGTGGCAGGCCGCGCCGGACGCCGTGAAAAAGGCGGGCGGGTGATTTTGCAAACCTACCAGCCGGAACACTATGCCATCAAGTCCGCAGCCGCGTATGACCTGGATAGCTTTTACGATTTTGAAATCACACAGCGTCAGCGTTTGCATTATCCCCCTTTCACCCGGCTGGCGCGGATCATCTTTCAAAATCTGGATGAGGATTCCTGCCGAATCCAGGCAGAGAAAACCCGGGAAACTGTGATCAACCGCATCATGGAATATGACCTTACGGCCACATCAGCAAGCGGTGCGCTACCCTGTTTCTTTGCGCGCGAAGGCGGATACTACCGTTACCAGATCATCATCCGCAGTCCGGATCCTGTTCGGGTTTTAAAAGGAATTCCTCTGAAAAACGCCCGGATTCAGATCGATCCGGTTGACCTTCTCTAATCCGAAAAATAATACACAGGATCCTGAAGGCTAAATCCTTCAGGATCCTGTTAAATTCTTTGCCTCAATTTCTTACTGGAGTAATGCCCACGGGTTGACGAAACCCGAACCGGCACGGATCTCGAAGTGCAGGTGCGGACCGGTAGAGTTGCCCGTACTTCCCGCGTACGCGATGAGTTGACCCTGAGTTACGCTCTGACCGCAGCGCACCAGCACCGCACTATTATGACCATACGCTGTGCGGTACATGTTGCCATGGTCGATCATCACAAATAGACCGTAACCGCCGCTGATCGGGCCGGCATATACCACAACGCCGCTGTCTGCCGCGAGGATATAGTCACCGGTAAGGGCGGCGATATCAATTCCCAGGTGACCGGACCAGTAATCGTTACCGGAAATCTTGTGCACGTTGTTGGTAGGCCAGCGGAAACCGCCTGAACCAACCGCACCTCCGGAGGGAATTTCACAACCGCCGGGGCCGTTGATCTTGGAGTTCGCCAGTGTGCCGGATTTACCTCTGGCCATATCCGGAATAACCCATTGACGTACTTCACCGGTACCGCCGGGGATCATCAGGTATTGCCCGGGTTCAATTTTCGGATTGGTAAAATCCAGTTTGTTTCCCGGCCACATGACAATATCTTCCACATACACGCGGTACGTTGCGGCGATCTTTTCGATCGTGTCGTTTTTCTTTACTTTGTAATACACGCCATCGGTCGGCGGGATATTCAGGTTGATACCCACAGTAAGCATTTGCGGGTCATCCTGCAGAGTGTCAAAATTTGCCCACAGGATGGATTCAGGTTGGAGGTCAAACTGACGGGAAATGGAGAATACCGAATCTCCTTTTTCCACCACATAATGCTGCACTTTGTCCAATGGACGGTCCGGCTTCTGCGTGTGCGAATCCGCCTGCCGCGCCACATATGAAACATTGGCCGCGGAAAGGGATGGCATGTGCGGTGCTCCGCCGCTTCCCTGCGGAATCGGGGAAACCGGCGTGGGAGTTGGCAATGGCGCTTCGGTAAATACAAGACCCGGTATCCGCTTTGATCCCACGAATACCGCTAAACCGATCATGACCAGCGCAACCCCCCAACTTATTCCTGATAGCCAATTAAAAGCCGGTTTATGAACCTTTTCCTGCGGTTCCCCGGTTGGCTTTTCACGGGTTGCGAATTTTAATTTCACGTATCCTCCGTCAAATTTTCCAGAAACTCCTGGTTGGTCTTCGTGCGGGTCATCCGCTGTAGAATGGCTTCTGTTCCAACCGAAGGATCCATACCGGCACCCTGCGGCGGGGGAGCGATCATTTGCAGATACATACGCCGCATCAACCAGGCTCTCTGAAGTATATCAGGTCCGAGCAATAACTCTTCACGGCGTGTTGACGACCGCTCGATATCTATTGCCGGAAAAACCCGCCTCTCCTGCAAACGGCGGGAAAGATGCAATTCCATATTACCGGTACCTTTGAACTCTTCATACACCACATCATCCAACCGGGAACCGGTATCCACCAGCGCGGTGGAGATGATGGTCAGCGATCCACCTTCTTCCAGATTACGGGCCGCGCCGAAGAACCGTTTGGGCGGATACAGCGCGGTGGGATCCATACCGCCGGAAAGAGTCCGGCCTGATGGATTTACCACCAGATTATAAGCCCTTGCGAGCCTGGTTAGCGAGTCCATCAGTATAACCACATCACGGCCCATTTCAACAAGGCGCTTGGCCCGGTCAAGGGCAATTTCAGCGGCGCGTACATGTGACGTAACCTGTTCGTCAAACGTGGATGAGACTACTTCAGCATCCACAGAGCGGTCCATATCCGTCACTTCTTCCGGCCGCTCACCGATAAGTGTGATGATCAGGTGAACATCCGGGTAATTGGTGGAAATACCATTGGCGACCTGCTTCATGATGGTCGTTTTTCCAGCTTTTGGCGGAGAGACGATCATACCGCGCTGCCCCCGGCCTATAGGCGAAACCAGGTTGATCAAACGGGTCGAAAGTATTGACCGGTCGGTTTCCAGGTCATACCGCTTATCGGGGAAAATGGGGGTCAGGTCTTCAAACCGGCGGCGGGATTGCAGGTCTTCTGATGGAATTCCATTGATGGTTTCCACTTTTAAAAGGCCGTAGTGACGTTCCGATTCCCTGGGGGGTCTCACCTGCCCGATGATGAAGTCACCGGAACGCAGATCGTAACGCCTGAGTTGTGCCTGTGAAACATAAACATCTTCCGGTCCGATGGCATAATTTTGTCGAAGGAATCCTATCCCTTCCTGGAGCACTTCCAGAATACCTCCGCGCACTTCCAAACCTTCTTGCGCGGCTTCATTCTGGCGGATTTTCAGGATCAAATTTTCTTTCTTCAGGCGTGACGCGTTGGGAACATTGAAATCCTTCCCGACTTCCCGAAGTTTTGAAAGGGACAGGTTTTCCAATTCATGGACATTCATGGTCATATGAGAGTCTCTTCTGAAAGGGAGAAATAGAAAATTACCCCTACTTGATGTACGGGTCTTGTAGTAGAAAGTTGTTTTATAGTGCGTGGGAAAATTTAGGCGTGTGCCCGGAAAAGACCGAATCGATAAATTCTGAAAGAGAAATTACCAGATCCACTAGAAATTATAGCATGCAGTTTTTTCGCCTGCAACGCGTCCCACTACATATCTCAGCACCTGAACCACTATTGCGGAGTATCTTACCATAATTACTATTCGAATAATCCAAATAATATACCTGCCGACCGGTCATTATGAGAAAACTCTTATCTTCTACCCGCTTTGTCAGGAAAGGCGAACCATTCCTGCCAGATGGTTATGCCACAGGTTTTTGCATTTTTAACCCTATGATAGAATGAAGTACCATGAATGATCTGTTTGCCATTATTCAAAAATTCTTTACCGATGATGAGTGGTATTATCTGCAGCTTGGCAACCAACCCATACTGCAGATGACTTTCCAGGGAAAAAATGGGAAATGGTCGTGTTACGCGCAGATTCATGAAGAACAGCCCATTTTCTTTTTCTTTTCAGTTCTTCCGGTTAACGTCCCTGAAGATAAACGCTTTGAAATGGCTGAATTTCTTACCCGGGCGAATTACGGCCTTAAAGTAGGCAACTTTGAGATGGACTTCACCGATGGTGAAGTGCGCTACAAAACCAGCATCAACGTGGAAAACGATACGCTTTCCGGTACCATTATCCGAAATCTGGTATATGCCAACCTGTGGACAATGGACCGTTACCTTTCAGGAATACTTTCGGTAATTTATGGATCTGTAACCCCGGTGGAAGCCATAAAAAAATCGGAGGAATAAATGGACGTTCTGGAAGCCATACTTTCACGCCGCAGTATCCGCAAATACACAACAGAACCGGTAACAGATGAAGAAGTTGAATTAATTCTTCAAGCTGCCATGGCTGCCCCGTCATCAGGGAATGCCCGTCCGTGGCATTTTATTGTGATCCGTGATCACAATACGATGGATGAGGTCGCCCGCATGCACCCGTATGCCGGCATGCTGCCTAACGCACAGGTATCCATTCTGGTTTGTGCGGACGAAAAACTGGAAAATCACCCGGGCCGATGGCCTCAGGATTGCGCCGCAGCCACAGAGAATATTCTGCTAGCCGCGCATGGGTTGGGACTGGGCGCTGTATGGATCGGGTTGCACCCTGAGATTGACCGCATCCCATTGATCCGCAAGCTGTTCGACCTACCGCTGACAGTTCACCCGCTTTCGCTGGTCGCCATGGGCCGCCCGAACGAAAAGAAATTACCGCCTCACCGCTTCAAACCGGAACGCATCCATAACGAGAAGTGGTAAGTTCTCTTTTGTCATACTAACCGGAGGGAAGCATCCCGCATTTATTGGGGATTACCCATGCGTGGACGTATATGCTTTCACTCCGGCAGAGATCCTTCCGCCTTTACGGGCGTCAGGATGACGGATAAATAAACGGGTTGGGTCATGCGACCCAACCCTCTTCTTTTTATTGCACGTAATCTTTCAACTGCCGGGCGCGGCGCGGGTGGCGCAAGCGGCTGAGGGCTTTTCCCTCGATCTGGCGGATGCGCTCACGGGTTAGGCCAAACTTCTTGCCCACTTCCTCCAGGGTATACGTCCGGCCATTATCCAGACCGAAACGCAACCGCAAGATGCGGGCTTCGCGCGGTGGTAATGTGGCCAACACTTCTTCGATCTTTTCGCGAAGCAGGTTGGTGTAAGCCGATTGCATGGGCGTGGGGGTGATCTCATCTTCCACAAACATGCCCAGTTCGGAATCATCTTCATCATTGATCGGGCTTTCCAGTGAAAGCGGAAGCCACGAAACCTGCAACATCCAGTCGACTTTGTTCGGGCTGACTCCGATCTCTTCACCCAGTTCCTCATTGGTGGGAACGCGCCCCAATTTTTGTTCCATTTCGTGGGTCAGCTTATACAGTTGACGTATCCGGTCAACCATATGCACCGGTACGCGAATGGTGCGTCCCTGATCGGCAATCGAACGGGTGATGGTTTGCCTGATCCACCAGGTGGCATAAGTCGAGAAGCGGAATCCGCGATGGTAATCAAATTTCTCCACCGCTTTCATCAGCCCGAGGTTGCCCTCCTGGATGAGATCCAGAAACGGCACGCCGCGCCCCATGTAACGTTTGGCCACGCTAACCACCAGGCGGGTGTTGGCTTTGATCAGGTGTTCCCTGGCCTGCAAGCCTTCATCCACCGAGTTTTGCAGCACCACTTTGCGTTCAGTTGGGCATCCACCATTGGAGCGGTCGATCTCTTTTTTGCTGGAACGTCCGTCTTCGATTTGGCGGGCGATCTCGAGTTCTTCGTTCACGCTCAACAGCGGCACGCGTGACATCTCTTTAAGATAAAGGCCAATTGTGTCATCAGAGGAGATATTCTCAAGGTTTGAGAAGGTATCCATGTCGGAGGTGGGTAATGAATCATCCTCGACAGCAAGATCGGTTTCGAGGTCGCCGTCGAGAATTTCAACGCCATGCCGGCGCAGGGCCACCATCACCGACTCGATGCGCTCGGCGTCTTTGCTGACGTCGGGGTAGAATTCCATCAGGTCTTCGGTGGTCAGGTAGCCTTGAATATCTGCTTTTTCAAGCAGCATGTTAAGGATTTCAGTGCTTCGCGCCCGCCTTCCAGGGTTAGCCAAAACAACTCCTTTATCGATTATTCAATTGCCAGTAACTATTTGGCGGTTTGCCTATTTACCTGTTTTATGCTTCATCAATCTGAATTTTGGCTTGATGCTCGCATGTGGTTAGGTTGAGGTTTTCACCGCAGACAATACACAACCCCTGACAATCAGGTTTGCAAATTGGTTTGATCGGGTTTTCGAGCATCATATATTCTCGAACGACCGGACTCAAATCAATATTGCCATCTTCTGGTACATATAACCCCGACTCGGTAAATGAACCGGTTTTGTAGGCATACACTTCATCAAATTCCATGTGAAGTGTTAGTTCAAAAGGTTCCAGGCATCTGACACACTCAGAGGGGCTGATGGCGTCGAAGATACCTTCAAAGAGCAAGCCTTGCGGCGTGCGAGAAATATGAACCGAACCTTTGAATTGTTT
>CAYQTY010000209.1:0-6280 GCA_964420535.1 uncultured Leptolinea sp.
GGTCCAGGGTGAGCAGTGACAGGCGGGAGCCATCCGCTGACCACGAGAAATCGAGGATCTGGCTGCCGATATTCTCTTGGGGCCGCTTGGTTTTCAGGTCAATTGTTGCCAGGGTGAGGACACTTTTATCATCTTCGCCCTTTACTTCATACGCCATCCAGCGGCCGTCTGACGAGAACGCCACCCGGCTTACACCTGGCAGATATTCCATACTGGAGCCGTCCATGCCGGAGACGTAAACGCCCGCGGGCGTATTATTCTTCCAGACCAGGCGGCTGTTATCGTTCACCGGGAAAATCTCCACCGGGTTCGACCCGGCCGGTGACAGCCGTTTCCAGCCGCTGCCATCCAGCGGGTAAAGCGCCAGCATGGTGCTGTCACCCTGGCCGGCGATGAAAGCGGCGGACAGTCCATCGGGCAGAAATACTGCTGTCGACGTTCCTTTGTCATAGAAGCGGTCTGTCAGCAGCATGGGTGCGGGGCCGTTGACCGCCTGCAGGTACAGGCTGGAACCGCGGCTGAAAAGCACCTGTTTGCCGTCTGCTGAGACAGCCTGCAAAGACAGTCCGGCCATAGCGATCTGCAATCGTGTTCCGGTTATCGGGTCTATGGCAAAGATGCCGTACGATGTTACCGCTTCGCCTGACCGGGAGGCGGCAGAAGCCAGTATAAATCCAGCCGGGTTGGACAGGAATGCCGTGTCTACGGGAAGCAGAGCGGGTGGGGTGTCGCTTTCAGGAAGCAGGGTGGCAGCGGTAAGACCGGTTGCCGTTGGCTGGATCAGTTCCACAACCGCCTGTGTGGGTTCCGGTGTGGCTGTAGGAGCAGCTTCCTGCGGGCGGACGGCCCGCCATACAGCGTCAACGGATTGCAGCGCGGTGAAGCTGCGCTCGGGCCAGGCAAACTCCTGGCTGATATGGAACCCGTCTGGCCGGTCGGGGTCAAGCCCCTGGTTGGGCAACGATTGTGCCGCGCGCCACCAGTTCCACAACGGGATATCGTAGTCGTACGCCAGTTGGGCGGTGGCCAGGTTGATGCTGTGGTCGCCTTCCACATTGTCGGCTTTGGTGGAGAGTACCGGCAGGATACCGCGGTTGATGGCGTAGTCAATGATCTGGCGCATGTTCTTCACGTACACATCGGTGCTGCGGCCGTCCCACCAGACTTCAAGACTGATGAGCATGATGGACGGGTTGTGCAGGCGCACTTCGCATTCCAGCGGAGTCTCGCCCGGCTCACACACTTCCGGGTCGGCCATCAGGGGTGTCAACTCGGAGGCAGCGTTGTACCCGCCCTGCACGGCTTCGCCATCGCGGTCAAACGAACCGGCGAACTGCGCGATGGTTTCTTCCAACGCGCCGGCATTCTCCCGCAGGGTATAGCTACCGGGTTTATCATACATGCCCAGCAGCACATTTTTAATGGATTGACAGTCTCCCACCTTCGAGAGCCGCCCGGGGTTGGTGCCCATCCGGAGGCCGGTTTTGTAGATCTGCTTTGCCCGCTCGGAGACCACCGGGACGACCGGCCAGTTCTCCCATTCTTCCGGCTCCTGCCTGCCTTCCGCCGGTGGAAGGATGGTGGGAGTGAAAATATCCTGTTCCACAGCCTCGGTACTGGTGGCTTCCGGTTCGTCCACCGCGGCAGTTGTGGTTGTGGTTTCAGGTGTCGGTGTATACGCCGGAACAACATTATCCACAACTGGCAGAACCGCGGGTGTGGCGGTTGAAACATAAACCGGGGTGGGCGTCGTGCAGGCGGCAAGCCCCATTGAGAAAGCCGTCAACAGGAGGATAGATCTATAAAAAGTAAGGAAGCGGTTTTTTAACATATCTCAGCGATTATAAATTAAAAGTCAGTGATAATCGGCAGTTAATAGGAACGGCGCCATTCCCTTATACATGAGAATGGCGCCTTTTACTTAACCTTTGAGAGGGAGGAAATAGGAAAACGAATCGGGATGCCGGTTCAGGTGGTGGGTACCACGGTTGGCACTGGTGTATCTGGTACAGAAGTGGCTGGTACATCGGTGGGTGGAACAGCCGTTGGCGGAATGGCCGTCGGGGGGACGGCGGTTGGCGTGGAAGTGGGAGCGGTTGTGGGGGCAGAAGTGGGCGCGGCGGTAGGAGCAACCGTCGGAGCAGCCGTCGGCGCGGTTGTGGCAGTCGGCGGCGGAGGCGGCCAGTGTGGGTGACGGTGCCGCGGTGTGACAGAAGCGGTGGGTGTGTTGGTGTAGTAATACGAAACCGCGTTGATGCGCACCCAGAACGGGGTGGTACCATCTGCTCCCACGCCGAACACCTCACCGGATTTTGCGCGCAGGTAGAACGACCCGCTGTACGAACCAACCGCGGACGGCGCCTTGAACGGCAGGGTGATATCTACTGTTGCGCCTGGCGGAACATTGACATTCGAAATGCTGGCGGAATATGGCGCGCCCATGCGGAACCCCGAAGTGAACACCGCCGCGTACGACGGCGTCCAGGTGCAGGTGCCCACATTGCGGAGACGCCAGGTTTTATCAAATATGGTTCCGATATGGATGTACGAACCATCCGGATAATTCACATCCCGCACAAATTCCGCCCGGTTGCACTCCGGGCTATCCGGTGTTTCGGAAGCTGTCGCCGTTCCGGTGGGCGTCTGCGTTCCTGTGGCGGTAAGCGTCTGAGTGGGTGTGGCGGTTTCAGTTGCGGTAGTTGTGGCTGTGGGTGTAGCCGTCCAGCTATCCGATTCCGGCGTGTGAGTCGCCAGGCCAATGGACAGGCTGATATTCTTCATAACGGGAATATTGCATCCTAAAACTGCCAGAGCCATAACTACCAGTAAAAAAATACTTTGTGATGTTTTTCGATGCATAGTGATGTCTCCTTCCGGCAGAAGTTGTACCGTGTACCGGTATTTGTTCCACCTCCGGGTTTTTCCTGTGTTTGCAGTGTAACCGTTCGTTATTTAGAACAGGTTAAGTATATGTAATAGTTATACCACCCGTTTTACAACGCGCAGGGGATCAGAGTGCCTTCCCCCTGCGTCATCCAGCGGACTTCCGCGTTGGGCACGTACGAACGGCAATACTCCGCGAACTCGAAGGGGTCGCTGCGGTGTTCCACGAACGTCCAGAAATGGGTGGGGATGATGATCTTCGCGCCGGTCAGCGCGGCCAGGCGTGCGGCTTCATCGGCGTTCATGTTGCCGAAAGCGCCGTTGATGCACGGCAATATCACCTGCGGCTGCCGTCCAATGGCGGTAGTCATCTGGTCGGGGCGCAAGGCAGTATCGCCGGTGTGGTAGATACAGAGGTTTTTATATTCGATCAACATGCCCACGGCATCCGGCGCCTGGTCGCCATGATCGGCATACACAGGGGTAACAGTAAAACCGCCCATCTGCACCCTGGTTTCGGGGATCAACTCAACGGACCTGTCTTCGCGGATACCTACCGAGCGGTAATACACCTGGCATTCATACGGGCCGGCAAACTTCACCCGTTTATTGCGGCTGATCTCGGGGATGCTGTCCACGTCCAGGTGGTCATCGTGTTCATGGGTGCTCACAAACCAGTCGCAGTCCACGTCACCGGCCGGCATGGGTGACGGCATGATTCGCTTCCATTGCGGGCCGAATTTTCGTTCCACCGAATGGCTCAGGTAGGCGTCAATGAACAGCACGGTGCCATCGGGAGCCTTCAACACAAAACCGGCCTGTCCCAACCAGAACAGGGCTACCTGATCATGCCTGGGTTGGCTGACTTGAATGCGTTCCGCCATGGAAATGATCATCGCACGGCCTTCCAGACGGCATCCAGTGTGCGCAATCCATAGTGTTCGCGAACCGATTGCGCGGCAACAGAGAAGTAGACGTCCCCGCGGTCTGAATCCAACCCGTGATGTTCGAGCGGGTCGGCAGCCAGCCAGGGATTCCAGTACGGGATGTCATAGTCGTGCGCCACGCCGGCGGTCACCGCGTTGATGGAATGGTCGCCTTCGATGTTGTCGATCTTGGAAGCCAGGATGGGCAGCACACCATGCTCGATGCTGATATCCACCACCTGGCGCAGGTACTTTTCATATCCTTCCGCGTTGCCGTTCTTCCAGTTGGTACCCATCATAATAAAAAGGAAGGATGGTTTGTTCACGCGGAATTCGCATTCCAACGGCGTTTCATCCGGGTTGCAGATACCGGGTTCAGACCAGGTGGGATCCATGATGGTGGTGATTCCAAAGCCCTGGCGCACAGCCACACCGTCACGCCCGAATTGGCCTTTGAAATTATTAATGGTCTCCATCAGGTCCTGGTCTTTATCTGAAAGACGGAAGACATCACTGTCATACACACCCAGGAACATGTTGGGGACAGACTGGCAGTCACCGGCTACAGAGAAATGGCGCGGGTCATTGCCCATCTTCAATCCCGTCTGGTAGATGGCCTTCGCGCGTTCGCTGACAGACTCCGGGAAAATGGGCGCCTGTCCCCAACCCTTGGCCGTGAGGCTGTTCTGAGGGTCGGTCAACGGGCCGGCAGCCGGTGTGTTGACGATCTCCACAGTAGCGGTGGGTGTGGGGGGAACGGCAGTCGGGGGAGCCGGGGTGAATGTGGCGGTGGGCAGAGAGGCCTGCATGGTCTGCACCTGCTGCGCCACAACCGTCTGCTGAACGGCCATGGTGGCCACCTGCTGCGCGACGGATGTTTCCATCACGGCGGTGGGGTTGGCCCCCAATGAAGCCGCCTGCCCGATTAACGAGCAGCCGGTAAGCACAATTAAAAGGAATATAGCGGATAGTCTTTTGTTCATAACCCGCCAATTTTAATCCAAAACCGGCGGATTGGCGGAATTGGAATCAGTCAACGCGGCGGACGCGGTTCCAAGATGACTGCTGGCTGCGGCGGCTGAAACGCACGAAGCCCATGAAGAGCGCGAAATTCGAGCTGACGAGGAAGGCGGGCACATACAGCAGCCGGCCGATCAGACTGTTCTTGCCGATCTTGCTGCCGATGAACGCCAGCAGGTAAAACAACGCCTGCAGCCCGAGGAATATCCATCCCCAGGGCGGTGCGAGCCGGAAGAAATCCGCCACCCAAAACCCTGTGGATGCTGAGGGGAAAATGACGGCCAGCAGACCTGTCAGCAGCGCGCCCAGCATGGCGAAGGGGATCACCGGGCGTGAGAGCTTATGCGAGACGATCCGCCAGAACAGGCCGGGGTGTTTCATCACGTCCCATGAAAAGACCAGCGGGAAGACCTGGTAAATGCCGGCCGTCATGCGGGCGCGGCGTTCGCGTTCTCCGCCGGCCGTCTGCGACACCTTTTCGAATGATTTCGCTCCGGCATCATACAGCACCCGGTAACCGCGCACCAGCAGCGAGAGCATGGTGTAAAAATCGTCATTAATGATCTTCGCCGGGATGGGGGTATACAGCGCGGAGCGCACCGCGAAGATCTCGCCGGTGACTGCCGTGCAGCTGTGCCAGCGGGCTTCCTGTTTTTTTATGAAGGATTCGTACTTCCAGTACAAACCCTCGGAGTGGCCCAGGGCGCTGTCAAACGCGCGCACATGTTTGGCTCCGGTGACTCCGCCCACATCCGGCCGGCTGAAGTACGGCACCAGCCGCTTCAGCACATCCGGCTCGAACATGTTATTGGCATCAGAAAACAGAATGATCTCGCCGGTGACCTTTTCCATGGCACGGTTGAGCGCCATGGATTTGCCCTCGCGTTTCGGTTGGTAGCTCAGGTCAACACCCCGGGAGGCGTATTCCTGCACCAGTTCCACTGTGCGGTCGTTAGATCCGTCTGCTGCCACCAGTACCTGCAATTTCTCGCGTGGGTAGTCGAGTGACAGGCTGTTGTGCAGCTTGGCCTGGATCACGGCTTCTTCGTTGTATGCCGCGATCAGTATGGTGACAGGCGGCCATACGGTTGGCGGTTCGGCCGTCACCGTTTTTTTCAGGCGGGCGAACAGGTAAATAATCAGCGGATAGCCGGCGTAGATATACGCCAGTGTGACGATGCATACCCAGAAAAGTATCGGCCAGATGATCATGGTTAAATTATACGCTGACCGGGAGAATGGCGTTTGCGGACGGCCGACATCCGTCACACCCACGTAAGGGCGGTTTAGTAACCCGCCCCTACCCCTCGCGATATATACTCAGCGCAATAAAGAAAATCTTGTGCGGTGTGTTCACAGCCGGTATGCATTTCACCCACGTAAGGGCGGGTTTGTAATGTAGTGCACCCCAAAAGTTAGACAGAAATTAAGTAGAGATAAAGGACTGAGTT
>CAYQTY010000210.1:0-1283 GCA_964420535.1 uncultured Leptolinea sp.
ACCGGCGGCGTGGTTGACCGGATACTGGTGAATGAAGGCGATGTGGTCAAAAAGGATCAGCTTCTGGCTGTAGTCAAAATGGGCACCGGGCAGGCATCCGGAAGCATACGCTCCCCATTAAATGGTGTGGTATTAATGAGGGCCGCCGAACCTGGTGAGATTACCACCGCGGGTGGAGCATTGTTGGTGGTCGCGGATCTAAAAACAGTCACGATGACGGTCTACATCCCCGAAGCGCAATACGGGCAGATCTACCTTGGACAAGACCTTCCGGTAACCGTGGATTCGTTCCCGGGAAAAGTGTTCGCCGGAACAGTCACACGCATCGCGGATGAAGCGGAATTCACCCCGCGCAACTCGCAAACCATACAGAACCGCAAGAACACTGTCTATGCGGTGAAACTGTCCATTCCCAACCCCGAAATGGACCTGAAACCCGGGATGCCGGCGGATGTGATGTTGAATATCAAATAGAAAGCGGTAAAATGCGGATCAGTCCGCTTTTACGCTTTCCAGATCAGGCACAACGGAGTTTTTCGACTGCCGCGCTGAGATTACTGTATAGGTATACACAGCAAGCAGTGAAACAAAAAACACAAACAAACACACCGGGATAATTTCCAGCGTGGTATTTCTGGCCAGAACACCGACAAGCGCGGGACCAAATGATGACCCGATCGCCGCGGCGCTCATTTGCATACCAATGGCATTTGCCACGAATTTCGGTTGTACCCGTTCACTGGTGCCAGACATCAAGCCCGGGAAGATGGGGGCAATTGCCAGTCCGGTCAGTCCAATACCGATCAGGCTGACAATTTCTGATGGATTCCACCAGAACAATGCAGTGCCCAGCATGGCTGTCAGAATACTCGAGTAGATCAAGGTGTGCAATGTGATCTTTCGGGTATATAGCCCGGCGGAAAACCGCCCGACTGTGAAGAACGCCCAGTAACTGCCGGTTAACATACCGGCCACAGTGGGTGCCACATTCCGGCTTTCAGTCAAAAGGGTGTACGCCCAGGCGCCCAACGACACCTCGGCGGCGCAATAGATCACATAGAGCAGAAAACCCAACCAGACCATGGGTTGTTTGAAGGTTTCCCAGTAGGAGGTTTTGTAATCTGTCAATTTTCGGACTTCCTGCTCGCCGTCTTTTTTCTTCTCCGTTTTCCATAAAGGTAAAGAGACGACAAAACACAGGGCCAGAAATATCTGAAAACCGCCTACTATGTCATACCCCAGCCGCCAGGACTGGAGAGAGTTTACAGCATACGACATGATCA
>CAYQTY010000210.1:1293-6224 GCA_964420535.1 uncultured Leptolinea sp.
GCCATAGCTGGCGTGCAGCCACTGCATAAAACCTTCATTGTAATTGGCAGCCACGTAGGTATTAAGTCCGGCGTCGATCGCCCCGGCGCCCATGCCAGCGAAAAAGCCCAGGCATACCATCAGCCACCACGCGGGCGAGACGGAATATCCAAACAGTGTGACACCGGTCAACGCGCAGCTGGCCGCCAGTAAACGCCCGACTCCGAATCGAGAGACTACTTTCCCGTTCAGGAAACTGGCTGTCATATATCCGGCGGTAGCCGTCACCATGATCATGCCCATGGAATCAAGGGATATGGAAAAATCGTTGCGGAGTGAAGGCCAGGCGACACCCAGGAGGCCGTCGGGCAACCCGAGGGCAATAAACGCGACGAATGTGAGCAGGATCAGGGCTTTCCCTGATATCAGTTTCCGAATGTCAGCCATTGTCAAACTCTCCTTGAAATGGGGCAACTCCCTTCGCCCCGATTTTGCATTATTAATCCGTATAATCGCTAATTGGGCGGCAGATCAGGCAGCGCCGTAACCTTTTTCCAGTAATTTTATGACGCGGAAGATCGTCTCATTGACCGGCGTGGGGATGTTGTATTGTTTGCCCAGGGCGATTGCCCGCCCGGAAAACACTTCCACTTCTGTCTTTTGGCGGGCTTCAATATCCTGAAGCATGGATGTCTTACCCTGCGGGGACAGCTTGTTCAATATCGGATACCAGTTGGTAATATCCTCATCCGTCAAGGCAATCCCTCCTGCTTTAGCCAGGGCGATCACCTCGCGCATCAGGGATTCCATCAGATCCTGTGCCGTTTTGTCCTGTTGGAATGCCGAATAGGTCATGCGGGTGACGGCGGACGCCTGATTTACTCCCACATTGATCATAAACTTCCACCATAACCAGCGCATCATATCTTCCGGAGTTTTCCAGGCGATACCGGCTTTGTCAAACGCATCCTGGATGCGCTTTACCCGCGGGGTGATTGTCTCATTGCGGGCCTCTCCAAAATAGTGCGTTCCAGGAGTGGTGTAGACGACTTCATTTCCGGTTCGCACCGCGTCAATACCCAGCGATAGCGCGTAAACCACTTTATCCATGCCATACATCGAACCGAGAATTTCTTCGCTTTCCAAACCATTCATGACAGAGAGGAATACCGTGGAATCACTCACCAGTTTATCCAGTCCACTGGCAGCCTCCTGCAAGTGGTGGTGCTTTAACCCCACAAGAATCAGGTCAACCGGTTGACTGGCCGTATCCGGGTCAATCACCGGAATCATGTATTTCTTTCCGTTAACGATCAAACCATCATGTGATAATTTTTCGTTCCGTTTACCCCGGGCCACCAGACAGGTGTCAAATCCGGATTCAAAGAACCGGGAGGCAAAATGCGCGCCCATGGCTCCGGCGCCCAGTATGGCAACTCGTTTGATCTCACTCATAGGATTTCCTGTTAATTCGTGATTTTCGGCCTGACTGAACCGGCCCCGACGTCAATTTAAATCGCATATTGGTAAGCAACATCATGCAAGGGTAATAACCGTGAAAAAAATGGGCACAACTCCTGTCACGAAATTGCGTGGATGGTATCAGGATTCCGGCATTCTTTCATGTTTTACCTGCCAATTCCCGGTTGATTCTATACGATTTTTTCATTACCAGACGAAACCTGCAACAGTTGCATACAAAATTGATAATTTCGTAACGGTTGCGAAAAAAGCCCGCCGTTTGGTCAAACGGCGGGCTGAAATTTATGAACTACTTTGTATATTTGAAAGACCACCACGCGGATGGAATACCGGATATCCCTTTTGCATCAATGGCAGTAACCCGCCATTTTCCGGGCTGAGCCCCTACAAATCCGAATGTGTATGTAGTCCCAAATACCTCGTGCTTTGGTTTTTTCTGAGGCCAGACAAAACAGTCGTTTGGTTTACTGGAACTGCATGCCATAAGTTCCAACACATACTTTTTCGCCCCGGGTACTGCCTCCCAGGTAAATGTGGTGTTACGCGGGAAACTCTGGTCGAATACTTTTCCATCATAGGGTGAAACCAAAACCGGTGCCGGCAATCCCATATCGGGAGTGGCAGTTGGTGGAGGTACGGGTGTCGCGGGGATCTGGGTCGGGGCCGGTTGCGCAGGCGCGGATGATGGTGCCGCCGCGATGGTGAATTTCTCGGGTAATTTACCGAAAATGGAATTGGCCAACTTATTAGCCTCATCCAGCATGATTTCTTCTTTTTGTGATTCCGGTACCACAAGATACATGCTGACCATGGTTTTTCCGCGAACTGCCGCAAAGGCGCCTGAACGGCGCGGTGGAACGGTTATCCACGCCCAGTACGTCAGGTCGTTTCCCCCACCGGTATACAGATTGGCAGTTATGGAACTTGAAGATTTTGACAGGGTTACCAGTTCATTGAAGAAACCGTCAAAATCCATCGCCTCTGCCAGAGATTTGATCTTCGCCATCGCATCCGCATCCAGTTTTACGCCTGCCATCCCCAAAAGCATAACCTGGCTCTGCATAACATTTATCGTATCCTTATCCTGACCGGCGCTGAGGGAAAACGCATACAGGCCGTCTTTCTTATTATTGAATGCGCACCCTCCGGGCATGGAGATGGGGTCAGCCGCCGGTTCGCCAAAGAATTTTTCCACCTCTTCTTTGGAAACCAGTCCACAGAAATCCAAATCCGTAGAAGATTGAGCAACCATTGATCCAATACTTCCAGTGAGCGCCAGATCGGAAATCCTCGGGTCCTGACCCTGCTGATTTCCAGTCGGGAGAAATCCAGAATCTCCGGCCTCGGGAAACGTAAATCCAAGCATTGAGATGGCAAATACAGCTATGATCAAATAACATAGCATCAATTTCATATCGCTCTCCTTAGTCGACTCTAACCCGTTCTGAAAGAACAATACTCAATAAAGCCAGAAAACAATGTTGTAAATCCGAAGTAAATGGAATGTTTTTTCGATCTGGTCGTTGTGGTCTGTAGTGAAGAAATTGAACTTTTTGTCTTATCGATTCCGATCGCCCTGTCTGACTTAAAACCTCACAGAAATTATCTCTTATAAGAAAAAGTCCACCAACTTGAAGGCATGCCCGGCTTTCCCGTTGAATCGACGGCCATTACCCGCCATTTTCCCGGCTGCGCCCCAATGAAACTGAATGTGTATTCAGTTTCAGTTGTTTCGCGTGTTGTCTGTTCAATCATGGGATGCGAAAAACAATTCGCCGGGTTGCTTGAACTGCAGGCCATAATTTCTACCAGGTACCCCGCGGCACCGTCAACTGCCTGCCACTTCAATGTGGTCACCCGCGGGTAAATATCAAATTCACTGCCATCCGCAGGTGACAGCAAAACCGGCGCAGAGAGTCCTTCTGGAATCAGAGTGGGTGTAACTGCGGCGGATTGCGCGTTTGCTTCAGGCACCAGCGTGGGTGTAGCTTCTGCCGCCGTAGCATTTTCCTGAGCAATGACGGTTTCCGGTTGTCCGATGGTGAATTCCTCCGGTAATTTCGCGTAAGCGTCACCGGCCAGGGTGTTCAAGGCTTTTAGCATGTCACTGTTATTCACGGTATCCGGAAGGACAACATTAATATTGACCAGTGTATCTTTCCGTACAGCCACAAATGCTCCCTGCCTGCGCGGCGGGGTGTTGATCCAGGCCCAGTAGACCAGGTCATGCCCGCCGCCGGTAAATAATTTGGCGGTCATAACCTGCGAACCTTTGGATGCCGTCACCAGTTCCGAGAAGAAACCTTTGTAATCCTGCGCATCTGAGAGTGTTTTTAATTTTTCTGTCAGTTCGTCACTCACCGGATTACCGGTAAACATAAGCAGAATTGCCTGGCCTTGAAGAACCCCGGCGGTTTCTTTATCCTGGGCCGCCGCGATATTGACCATATATAATTTGTCTTTCGCGTTGGAATAAACGCAGGATCCGTTCTTTACTTCCGCCGGTGTGACCGGTTCACCCAGAATGGCTTCCGCCTGTTCAGCGGTGATCAATGTGCAGGGATCCAGTTTGCCGTCACCTTCTTCTGTGGGTGTCAGGACCGGTACTTCCTCTGTTTCAGCCACTTCCTCAGTTCCAGTCACTTCTTCTGTCGCTGCAATATCCTCTACCGAGGCAGTACCTGACGGCGCGATCATGGGAGCGGCTGTGGCCGGCGGCAATTGACCGGTCACGAGGGAACTGTCAAAATTACAGGCAAGCATGGCCAGAATAAGAAATGATAATGGGATGATATACGAATATTTCTTCATGAAATAATCTCCCGCTAGAGAAATTTCGATCCAAAGTAAGTATAGGCGAATTTTATAATCCAACAACTGGCGAAAAAACAGGCGTGTTAAGGACAAAAAAAAGAGCTGCCTTTTCAGGCAGCTCTTTTCACACTCAAAGAATCTCTATTTTGCCGCAGCAGCAGCAACTTTACCAGCGCCGCCCTTGCGGGATTTGCTGAAGGCAATGACGGTTTCAACAGCCATCCAAACAGCCAGGATAACGTAGATCGCGCATGTCACTGGAACGATGGCGTTCGCGCCGCCGGGGATACCCAACCATACACCAGTCTTGGCATCGGTGGTGTTGGAGATGAACATGTTGACCAACGCCCAAACGCTCATGATGAACATGAATACCGCGGGGATCAATGTATAGAGCCAGGCTTTCTTGTTCTTGGCGGTGTTGACAAGCCAGATGGTGATACCGATGAGGGCGAGGGCAGCCAGCAACTGGTTGGAAGCGCCGAATGTTTTCCAGAAAACGCTCCAGGCAGCAACGGGTTTGCCATCGGCGCCGGTCAGGCTGATGGACATCAGGTAGACAGGGAGACCACCGACGATCAGGGTACCGAGGATCTTGCCGAACCAACCCTTCCAACCGGTCAGTTCACAGACGATGAAGCGGCCGAGGCGGACGC
>CAYQTY010000211.1:0-786 GCA_964420535.1 uncultured Leptolinea sp.
ACCAATACTGGAGATCAGTTTATCCATTTCACCGCGGTCTATACCGCCCGCTGCGCTCGTCAGTCCGTCGAGCAAACGGTTCTTATCCTGCTCCGTCTGTAAACGTCCGATCACCCAGGTCCCCGCGTTGGACAGGGCTTTGTAATCCAGGTCAACCGGGTTCTGTGTGGCCAGCACCAGACCTACACCAAACGCCCGCGCCTGCTTTAACATCCGTAAAATGACGGTCCGCGAAGGGGGATTTGCAATAGGCGGCAGATAGCCCATGATCTCGTCAAAATAGACCAGCGCCCGCAGGCTGCCGGTTCCCCGCTGGGAACGCATCCAAGATTCAATGGATGAATACAGCAGGGTGACGAAGAACATGCGCTCAGTCTCGCTCAGGTGCGCGATGTAAAAGATGGAATGGCGCGGTGAGCCGTCATCTTTGTACAGGATCTTCTGAATATCCAGGGTCTGACCTGTGAGCCACACCTGGAAGGAAGGGGATGCCATGAAATTATTCAACAGCATGCTTAGTTCGTTGCGGTCTTTCGGCGGGAAGAAACCATCCACCGGCAGCGCCCCCAGCCGTTCAAACGGGGGATTCTGCACTTGCAGGATCAGATCAGTCAATTCCAGCGCCTTCCCGGTGCTCCAGGCAGTCTCCAACAGATTGGAAAGCAGGATATGTTCTCGGGATTTAAGCGGATCGATATCCGTCAAACCGACCAATCCGAGCAGCGCGGTGACAATGCTGGCGATCTTCTCGCGCAGAATCTCCTCATTGCCGTTCCAGGGAATATC
>CAYQTY010000211.1:829-6204 GCA_964420535.1 uncultured Leptolinea sp.
AAGGACGCAAGGATATTGACCGGAACACCGGATGTAGACCCGGGCGTGTAAATGGTGAAATCAACCGATGATTTTAGTTTTTCCAGTTGCTCTTTACCAAGTCCGTAGTCCGCGAGGCCTTTCGCCCAACTGGCAGCCGTTTCCTCCGCCAAAACGTCCACGGTCTTGCCCTGCCGGCGGGCCGCGTCGGGATCCACCCATGGCTTGAAATCTGCCGGAAGTAGATCCGGAAAATGTAGAATCAGATTGGTCAAATCGCCTTTCGGGTCAACGGATATAGCCGGAATACCCTTCAACGCGGCCTCTTCCATCAGGCTGACGCAAAAACCGGTTTTACCGGAACCGGTCATACCTGTGATCACCGCATGGGTGGTCAGATCAGCCGGATCATACTGGTATGGGTCTGTCCCTACTTTACCCAGTTTTGTGTCAAAAATCCGCCCGAGGTAGAACTTCGAATCATCCGCCATTGTTTTCTCCCTATATATCAATTTACTTCTTCTGATTCTAACGTCAAATGCGGTTCATAACAACAGGGGAGAAAAATCCAGATAAGAGAAGAGACTGGCCACAACTTCATAACCAGTCCCTTCAAGCTTTTCACATAATTATTTAATCTGCCGGTTGAACTTTGGAGGCACAAACCGCCGGCACAATGACCCGCAATTTTCCAGTCGGATAATACGTGAAATCGACGATTGTCTTAATGGTAACAGGTTGATCGCCCGCAAACCGGTAGGTGGATGAACCCTGCCATTTGTCTGCCGGCCAGGTTTGTGAAATCACCATCTTAACTAGGTAACCACCTGTTTGAGCTCTGTATAGCTCGCTTCGGTTCATAGTGATCAATGAACCGGCAAACGGGCTGTTTTCCTGTTTCAATTCATACCGGTCAGTCAATACACCATTTACTGTAATACCTGATCCCACTTTCTTAGCCGTTCCAATAATGTACGACTTCAGAAAAGATCCGGGCCAATTGGTGGGAGTATGGTCTTTCGCGTTTGAATCGGCGAAAACATTACATGAGTTGGTTGCCCTGGCATATACCCGGTTATTAATAATTGAAAATTCTGTGTCTTTTTCAATAGCCCGGTTATTCGTCAATTGAAACCGAGTGTAGTTTGACCAATCCGGGGAGGATTGTTCCATGTTTTCCTGGACAATCTTAATCTTCAACGGGGATCCATTTACATCCACCCCTTCGTAAGAGTCCTCCTGGTGCTGGATGTAACTGGTTGAATAAACTGTATTAAGTGCTTCATCCCGTAAATCCAGCATCGCCGGTCCACCCCTGGAGGATGAGGATTGTCCGCTGGTTAACGGAATAATTACTTTCAGAAATACTAAAGATAACACCACCAGGAAAACGATGACACCCCCGATAGCCAGCATTAATAGAGGGTTCCTTAAACCTGCCCCAAAGATCTTTGAAATAAAACTACCGGCAGTGTTTTCAGGTGATGTCTGCTTTGTATCGACTGGTAGAACAGAATCCAACCGGGTATCAGGGATCACCGCGCTCAGTGTATCCGCATCTAAAGATGGCTCTATTGCGTCAACATAACCGGGAGACTGGACTGAATAGATCACATCCTCTTTTACCAGAGGATCGACTGGCAAAACCAGGGCCGGTCCGGGGAGAACTGACGGTTCCGGCAGATCCGGTTCAACAGAAAACAGCAGGTTGTCATCGTGAGCTAATTCCAGCCCGATTTTTTCCTGGATCTCCTCCAATGTAGGCAGTTGTTCAGGCCCGGACACCTTAAAAACTACTTTGCCAATGGCAATGGTATCGCCGATATTCGCCGTCTGTGTGCCGGTGATCTGTTTCCCATTGATAAAAACGCCATCGTCACTGTCCTTATCAACAAGAATGATGTGCCCTTTTGAAGATGAAATTTCGGAATGGAAGGGAGAAATGCTTGAATCCAGCAAAATCAACTGATTCGACGGATCACTCCCGATCGACAGCGGTTTTTCAAGCGGATATTCCTTTCCAAATGTATCCTGCAAAACGATGCTCATCTCTGCTTCGGCTTTTACCTGTTTCCGCATAATCCATCTCCAGGGGGTTCATTCACACAGGGAAAAATCCCTGATGGTTTTATCGCATATCGAAAAATCTCTACCAACCGGCCTAATACCCGCGGCTAGATCTCTGTATGGTCATAATAAACGACAAATTTTGTCTTTCCTATACGGATCTGGTCGCCAGACACAAGCGCGGTAACCTGTGTGATTTTTTCATCGTTCACAAATGTCCCTGACTGGCTCTCTTCATCCCGGATCAACAAACCATCAGGGAATGTTCCAATAATGGCATGGCATACGGCAACATCTTTATCCTTAACAATGATGTCAGAGCCCGGATCAGAACCGATCCGCATGGATAATCCCACCGGGATCAGGTTTTTATCTGGGTCACGTAAAAAATACCCCATCAATCCTCCGCTAACACCCGGCGATGCGGATAACCGGCCGGAAAACATGTGAGTTTTTCCGCCCTCCGCTGCAGTATAAAAAATTACTGTCCGGTCATTAATTTTCCTGATTATAGCGTAACCCGTTTTTTCAACATGGGAATTAATTCGGGCTAAAACCAGAGTAAACAGCCCGGAAAAAATTACCCTCTACAGTTACAGACTATAATTTGACCCACAATGGATGAATTGACCGCATTTGCTCAAAACATATATCACCGGTTGTTGAAAACCTTCGGCCTGCCTGAATGGCGTATTGCGCTTTCTCCTGTTGACGAACTGGTCTCCACCATCCTTTCGCAGAACACCAACGACCGCAACCGCGATGTAGCCTTTGACCGCCTGAAATCCGCCTACCCATCCTGGGAGACAGTGCGTGATGCCAGCCCGGAAGAGGTCATAGAGTGCATCCGCCCGGCCGGACTGGCCAACCAGAAGGGACCACGCATCCAGGCCGTACTTAAAGAGATCAGCGCGGAGCGCGGAAATCTTGACCTCTCATTCCTTAAAGACCTTACAGTAGAGGATGCCCGCACTTGGCTGCTGCATTTCAACGGTGTGGGGCCGAAAACAGCCGCCATTGTGCTTCAGTTTTCATTGGACAAACCTGATTTTCCGGTGGACACCCATATCTACCGTGTCAGCGGGCGTTTGGGATTAAGGCCCGAGAATATGACCGTGGAACAGGCCCACCCGCACCTGGCCGCGCTATTTGACCCTTCCACATACGGACCGGCTCATCTCAACCTGATCCGTCTGGGACGTGAGATATGTCACGCCCGCAAGCCGGAATGCGCCGTCTGCCCGTTGAATGATATATGCCCATCCGCGTTGACCAGGTCACCGGAAACCGAGCCCGGATAACCAACCCTTTGAATTCTGAGTAAAATCAGGCTATTGGAAAAAAAAATTGAAGAAAAATCACATTCTCTTAATTACAACAGCCGTACTTTTCGGTGCCGGTTTAAGTACCGTCCTCTTTACATTACTCTACAATATCTGGGAGCTTCCAGCATCTAAAGCCCTGTTGATGATGTCTGTGGCAGCGTTTGCACTCGCCGCCGGATATTTTTTTCTACTAAAGAAAAACTTTTTCTCAAGGATTTCAGATGGATTTCCCGCGGTTTGTGGGATCCTTTTGCTGACTGCCTCACTTATTATTTCAGTTATCGCCTTGCCTGCCGGCTTCATGCCCGACTCACGCCAGTTTATTGAGATCAAACCCATAGCCGGTAACGCGGATTCTGTGGTGCTGGTGGAAGAGATCAAGATCAACGGCGAACCGGTGGAATTGTCCACAGTAATGCCGGATGCCGGCTGGCAGATGAACGAATGGGGACTGCAAAGTGACCCTGGCGCGACAACACCGGTCACGTTGACGCATGACGGCCGGCTGCAAACTCCAGTGGAAATTCTGCTGGTTCGCGGCCCGGAATACGGTTTGGTCTCACTGCGCTCAGGTTGGCGGACGCAGACCATCGATCTCTACCAATCCGGCGGCTACACTGAATTGACTGTCAATCTGCCGGTGGAAATTCCGGAAACCTGGGATTTTCTGCTGCGGCTTTCCCTGTTCCTTTCCGCAGGCGGATTGTTGATCCCCCTGTCCAATTTGCTCGCGAAAAAGTTAGACTTCAAATTATTCACTGGCTGGAGCCGCTCGGTATTTTTCTGGATCATCCTGGGCTTTCTTTTCTGGTATGGTTACTCCTTCACCCGGGTTGTCTTTTTCAACGCGGGAGGGATGATGGCCAATGGCAATTTCCTGCCGGCCATCCGCCCGATAGGCAACGACCTGAACCTGATCCTTGATGCCAGCCGCTCGGTGCTCTCCGGCGGTTCGGTTTACGCCGGAGCCAACAAATATCCACCGTTGGCCACTCTGTTGTTCATTCCCCTAACCTTCCTGCAGGGTGACGTGCCTTTCCAGGTGTTGACCCTTCTGAATTACCTGTGTTACGCCTTCATCACTCTGGTCTTCCCCATGCTGCTTTCTGGACGCCGTGATATGCCAGCCTATGCCTGGGTACTTACAGCGGTTGGGCTTTTTTCCTACGGTTTGTTATTCGAGATCGAACGCGGCCAATTCAACCTGATCGCGGTGACATGCGCTTTCGCCGCCATCCTGATCTTCCGCCGGATACCGCGCCAGCGTTGGCTGGCATACGTTCTGCTCACTATCGCCATTCAACTAAAGTTGTACCCTGCGGTATTTGTTTTCTTCTTTGTGGATGACTGGAAACAGTGGAAGACAAATCTGGTTCGCTGGGTGCTACTGGGATTGGCCAATATCGCCGTATTGTTCATCCTGGGAGTAGACACCGCCCTGCACTACATCCGCGTTATGACATCTGTTGTTGCTTCACTGGGGATCAACGATTGGCCGGTCAGTCACAGTGTGAGCAGTTTTCTCGATTTTTCGAACTATTACATGGGAATGAATCCTGTGTTTTTGCGGTCCTTTCAGATATTCCTGCAGGTGTTGATCCTGTCTTTTACCGGCTACACGCTGCGGAATGCCTGGCGCCGGAATCGGTTGACAGACGAGTACCTGCTTCTGGCCTGCACATTGACCGCTTTGACCATCCACTCACCGTTGATGATATTGTCGATCCCCGACGGAATCCTGATTTCTCTGGTGGCGGTCCCGATGCACCATCGTTAAGACGGGCCTTGGGAAGCATTGGCATTCACTTTGTGCTGCGAGAACTAGTGCGGTTAGAGGCTATTAGAGGGAATAATATTATACAGCTTTGCTATGTACCAGCCCAGCGGATTAGAAATTTACTTTCAACAATTACAAATGGAGAAATATTTGAAAGCTCAAATGATATTTATCAGCTGTTAGTCAAACACTTAGGTACAAATAATGCGACATTCGGCAAGGCTTTC